>JAAYQW010000103.1 GCA_012519115.1 Spirochaetales bacterium | reverse complement strand
CTTCTATCTGAAGCATGGCGAGAGCAATGTGGCTCTGCCCAATGAATATAAGAAAGATGAGGAGAAAGCGCTGAGTCTCCGTCCTGAAGAAGCGCGACGGATTGTGGAAGAAAAACAATCCACCTAGACGATGCAAAGGCACCAGCGAACCCGAAAATCATCGGCGATATCCGTTTTGGCTCACGAATTCAAGGTGAGCGAGCGAAGGATTCGCACGATATTGCAAGGAGCGGGAATCAATCCCGCCTCGCTAAACCGCGATGATGAAAGCCAAGCGTTTTATCGTGAGGTCGCAGCGAGCAGACTCAATGTATTCGCCTCCTACGGAAGCGATGACGAAGAGTATCTTCAGACCCTCGACGAGCAGATTCGGGTCTTTGATGAAATCTACGTCGATACCGCCCCGATCATTCAAAAGGATTGGTTTCTTCACTTCGTCGCCAACAGCAAAGCGATTCTCAAACGTCGAAAAAAGCGTCTCATCATCCTCGAAAAGACGATGGAAGAACTCCATGGGCTGAAAGGCAATCCTGAAAAAGACATGGATGTCCGCATTCGGGCGATGATTCGCCCCGACTTGATCCGGAGCTTGGCCAGGCAACGAATCGTCCGGCTCGGTGATACCGGAAGCGGTGGAATCGCCGACGACCATCTGGTGGAGCTCTTTCGAAGAATCGGAGCCAGCCTCAATATCATGCTGATCACCCAGGATCGCGGGCTCAGCGAGCGAGTCGTTCATCTGGCTACCGAGCTTGGGGATGAATGTGAAGAAGCAAAGCCGCTTACCTTCTTTGAAAAGCTGATCGGTAAAAAGGAACGCGAGATGATCACCCACCGGATGGTCGCGTGCAAGCTGATCGAAGGGGGGATGTTGAAGCGGTTGTATATTTGCCCGGAGTGCAGCCAAAGCTACTATGACGATCTCTATGCCACCGGGGGGATCGTCCTCTGCGGGCGTTGCTATGTGCGGCTTCGCGAGGAAGAGGAGCGCAAGGAGCAGCTGAATCGAAAACGGCGGGAAGCTCAACTCAAAGCGGAGGAGGAGCGCCAGAAGAAGCTGGAAGAGGAGGAGGAACGGCTTGAACGGGAACGAAACCGCCTCACCGTCGAAAAGCTCATCCACAGGCGCAAACAGCTTGCGATCTTTTACTCCTCGATAGGAGCGTCGCTCCTCCTGCTCATCATCGCGCTCTTCATCTCGAGATAAGGAAAGGCTGCCTTTCGGCAGCCCGACTCCCCCTGGCGCGATTCGAACGCACGACCCCTTCCTTAGGAGGGAAGTGCTCTATCCAGCTGAGCTACAGGAGGTGGAACATCTCGATAGTAGCGAATTCATCCGCCATGTGCAAGGTTCTCAAGTATTTCCGTTCAATCCGTCTGTTTTTTCAAGAGGTCGCGAATCTCGGTCAGAAGCACGATGTCCGGAGCGGGCGGGGCCGGTTTCTTTTCTTCTGCAACGGCTTGTTCTTCCTGTTTCTTCAGTCTGGCCTGCAAGAGATTAAGCGTTCGAACCATCATGAAGACCACGAACGCGATGATGAGGAAATCGATCACTTTCTGAATGAACGTTCCGTAGGTGATGGCTACTTCGGCGGTGTCTGCGGTCGCTTGAGCGATGACGATCTTCAGATCGGTGAAGTGTATTCCTCCGATGATCAAGCCGATGAACGGCATGAGGATATCTTTTACCAGCGACGAGACGATCGCGGTAAACGCCGTACCGATGATGATACCGACGGCCATATCCATCACGTTTCCCCGCGATATGAACTTCTTGAACTCTTCCAGCAGAGAACTCTTCTTTTTGGCCATATAAGCCTCCTGCGCAGATTGTTTTAGCCGAGTATATCACACTCGGACCTCGGTAAAAAAGCTGTCTTCGAGCGATCAGATGGTACGTCTATATTGAATCTTGATAGAATGAGTGTTTAAATATTGAATAAATATACGCATTATTGTATAACCAGATAAATAATACGTTCATGATGACATAGGCACGTATGGAGGTACTAAAGATGAAGAAAAGCTTGTTGATCACAGTGGCGCTTGTTGCACTGATCAGCGTTTCCGTCTTTGCGGGTGGAAGTGGCGAGACGGGCCCGAAGATCGGATTCATCGGCCCGATGACCGGTGATAACGCCAACTACGGTATTTTGTGCAACAATTCCGTCATTCTTGCCGTTGAGCAGTTCAACGCGAAAGGCGGTATTGATGGAAAACTTAAAGTAACCCTCGTTACTGAAGACTCGGAAGGAGTACCCGAGAAAGGGCTCTCGGCGATCGAGAAGCTTTCCTCTTCCGATAAGATCTCAGGTCTCATCGGACCGGTATTCACCGGGGTTGCGTTCGCGGTAGGCGAGCGGGTGCAAAATGAAGGAATCGTGATGCTCAGTCCCTCGGCGACCCACGCCGATATCACCTCGATCGGTGACTATGTGTTCAGGACCGTCGTATCCGATGGTCTGCAGGGCGAAGTGGCCGGTCACTACTTCTATGAGAAGCTCGGCTATCGCACGATCGGCGTTCTGTATGCGAAGAACGACTATAGCCAGGGTCTCTTTGAAGGGATGACCGCTTCTTTTGAGAAGGCCGGTGGAAAGATGATCATCAGTGAAGCGTTTCAGGTCGGTGACAAGGATTTCAAAACCCAGCTCACCAAGATTCGAAGCGCCAATCCCGAGGCGATCTATATTCCGAACTACACCGCTGAGATGGCCCAGATCCTCGAGCAGGCGTCCCAGCTCGGAATCAAAATTCCTTTCCTCTCCTGCGACGGTTTCTCCAACCCCGACATCTACAACCTTGCCGGTGACTTCACCCATGGCGTCGTGTACGTCGGACCCGCCCAGGTCGCTGAAAGCCTGGCGTATGCAAAGTTCAAGAGTGATTATGAGAAGAAGTTCGGCGTAAGCCCCGACTCCTTCGCGACGAACGCTTTTGATGGAGCGAACATCCTGCTTGGCGCGATGGAGAAGGTGTATAAAGCCACCGGTACATTCGACCGCAAGGCGATCCGCGATGCAGTCGCCGCAACGAAGGATTACCAGGGAGTTACCGGAACGGTCAACTTCGCCGAGAACGGTGACATAATCGCATATCAGGGATTGTACCGGGTCAACGGCACGACTCCCGAGTATATCGGAACCTTCACGGTGGTTGACGGCGTGCTGACTCAGGTAGACTGAGCTCGGCAAACACCAAGATAGAGATGAGCCGGTGTTGAGAACACCGGCTCTTTTATGGTACTGTCAATCCAGTTCTCGTGATCAAGGAGAGACGTCGTGGGAATTGCTGAATTTTTCCAACATTTGACGAATGGCCTGACCCTCGGGGGCATCTATGCGTTGATCGCCCTCGGATATACGATGGTCTACGGCATTCTGAAATTTATCAACTTCGCTCATGGGGATGTTCTGATGGTCGGCTCCTATGCCGGCTTGTTCATCTACAATGCCCTGAGAGGAGACGCTCCGCTTGGTCCCTGGGTATTGATCGCGTTTTTCCTTGCAATGCTCGCTTCGATGGTGATCAGCGCTCTCTTGGGTGTAACCATTGAAAGAGTAGCGTACAAGCCCCTTCGCAAAGCGACCCGGCTCGCCCCGTTGCTGAGCGCGATCGGAGTTTCGTTCATCCTCTCCAACTCCGCGGCTTGGGCGTTCGGAACGAACAGCAAGAAATTCCACTATCCATTTGACAACACTCCCTTCGTCTTCAAAGGCGTGGTCATCACCCCTCACCAAATCCTGATTCTCTCCGTATCGTTGGTGATGATGATCATCCTGAAGATCTTCATCGACCGGACCCGGATGGGCAAAGCGATGCGCGCCACCAGTCTGGACCAACAGACGGCGATGCTGATGGGAATCAACGTCGACCGGGTGATCAGTCTGACGTTTTCGATCGGAAGCGCTCTTGCCGCCGTCGGGGGGATCCTCATCGCCCTCGACTTCAAAGTCTACGCGACGATGGGAACGATGACCGGCCTGAAAGCGTTCGTCGCAGCGGTGTTCGGGGGAATCGGAAATATCACCGGGGCGATGCTCGGTGGGATTTTGTTGGGGATTCTTGAAACCTTCGGCGTTGCGATCTTCGGAATCCCCAGCGGGTTGAAAGACACCATCGCCTTCGGGGTGTTGATTATCATCCTCTTGGTCAAACCGGCGGGTCTCTTGGGCAAGGACGAGAAGGAGAAAGTGTGATATGCTCAACTTCTTTTTACTGATATTGATCTATTCCGGCATTTATGCGTTGATGGCTCTCGGACAGAACGTCATCACCGGCTACGGCGGGATGCTCAGTCTGACGCAAGCGGGATTCTTTGCAATCGGTTCCTACGCTACCGCGATCCTCTCCACCCGTTTCGGGTTTTCCTTCTGGGCGACGTTGCCTCCCGCGGCGCTTTTAAGCGCGCTGTGCGGGTTGTTGATCGGGCTGCCGACCCTCCGCCTCAAGGGAGACTACCTGGCGATCGCCACCCTCGGCTTCGGTGAAATCGTCCGCAACGTCTTGAACAATTGGGACAGCCTGACGCGCGGGCCGATGGGAATCCAGAAGATTCCGATGCCGTCGATCTTCGGTTTCGTGATTAACCCTTATACCAAATATGCGTTCCTGGTGATGGTTATCATCTTCGTCGCGATCGCCTATGTACTCTTCCAACGGCTTGCCCGTTCACGGATGGGTCGGGCGCTCGCCGCGATTCGTGAAGATGAGATCGCGGCGGAAGCGATGGGAATCAACATCACCAAATACAAGGTCTATGCGTTCATCTTGGGGGCTTCCGTCGCGGGAATCGCCGGGTCGCTCCAAGCGGTCTTCACCTTGAGCGTTACCCCGGGCACCTATACGTTCATGGTATCGGTGATGGTTCTTTGCATGGTCGTTCTCGGGGGAATGGGAAACTTCAAGGCTTCGATTCTCGGAGCGTTCATCATCCAGTTGATCAGCTACTTCCCGCAGCTTACCGGTCTCACCAGCGTGATTCCGCCGCAGTTCAAACAGATTCTCTTCGGTCTGATCCTGGTGGTGATGATGATCTGGCGACCTCAGGGTCTGCTCGGGCGTGAAGAGATCCGCTACGGCAACGAGGAAGGAGAGAAGTCATGACCAT
>JAAYQW010000102.1 GCA_012519115.1 Spirochaetales bacterium | reverse complement strand
CTACTATACCCTACGATATAAAGTCAATAGAAAAAGATAAAAAAGAAGCGTAATTTCTTATAAATAAAAAACTACGCTCTACTGGTTTTGGTTAGTTACTGCGGAAGCATGGGGAATTGGGGAAGTACGGAGATAATTCATCGACAAGTACGAAGGTGTTGTGTTAGAATTGGGTTTAAGCGTTGTAGCAGGAACTGAATGAGGATTAGAGATGAAGAAGTCAATAGCAATTATGTTACTGGTAGCAACCTCCGTTGTGGCAATCGCAGTGGGCGTAGGAATCTGGTATACTCGTCCCTCCGCTCCTCTTGCCATCCTTGAGGAAGCGAAAGCCCGGCAAAGGCAGCCGCTTTTGGAAGTAACTCCTCCTCAGCGCGCCGAAGTCGTTCCGCTGCCCCCTGACTACCAACCGCTGATCGACGAGCTGCTTCCGCTTCTGCAAGATGAATTGACTCAAACGAGAACACTCTCGCCTGAGCAGCAGGCGTATGTCGATCAAGCCGTTGAGACGCTTCGCCGTGAATTGCTTCAGTCGATCGACAGCCAAGCGGATCGAACCTATGTCGATCAGCAGATCACATCCTTGAAGCGCGAATTGACCACCTCTCTCGCCCGGGTTGAAGAGAAGCAGATCGATCGTCGAGCCCTCATCGATTCGATCACCGCCGATGATCTGCGTCCTGCTTTCAGTGTCTTTCGAGATGAGCTCTTAAGCCAGGTTCGTGCCGAGCAGCCGCGAACGACCGTCGTGATGACCGGTGAAGTCGATGAAGAACTGCTGTTCAAGAACCTCGCCTGGGAGATTGAAAACAACCTCGACTTCTACGCCTCCTACGCTCGCGATGCGATTCTTTCCACGATCGACGATGAAGACATGATGGCACTCTATGAGAGACATCGTCCCCAGCTTATCGCAGACCTGGCTGCAAGCCTTCCGGCCCCCGCGACCGTGGTCGCCGCCGCTGAACCGATCACCGGTGAGCAGGTGCTCGGTGAGTTGGCTCAGGAGATTGAGGCCAACAAGACGTTCTATGCCACCTACGCCCGCGATGCGATCCTCGATACGATCACACCTGAAGATCTCTTTGGATACTACAACCGATATCGTCCGCTCCTCCTTGCCGACCTCTATCAAGGAATAAAGGATGAGGCGAAAGTCGAAATCGCCGATTACACCGATATCATCGAGCAGATGGAAGCCAACCGCGAGTACTACCTCGCTCAGGACCGGAAGGCGCTGCCCGGTGTCATCACCGAGGAGGATATCCTTCCGCTGTATGCAGCCTACCGCGATGACCTTGTCGAGGATCTTCGTCCGGCAATCGGCGATACCGTCAGCAAGGAAGAAGTTCTTGGCCTTTTGGCTCAGGAGGTTGAAAGCAACAAGAACGCCTACGCCGTCTGGGCTCGGGATGCGATCCTGGAGACGATCGACGATGATGACCTCATCGCTTACTATATGCAGTATCGGCCGGCATTGGTGGCGGATCTGGCGAGCGAGCTGCCAGAAGCTCGAGCCGCTCTTGATCGAGGGCAGGTGCTGGAAGACCTGTATGCCGAGATCGAAACCAACAAATCCTTCTACGCAACCTATGTCCGTGATGCTTTGCTCGAAACGATGATCGGCGATCCGGAGTTTGACCAGGCCTATGAAGAAAGCCGGATGGTCGATGTCGATGCCGTGCTCTTGGCTCTTGGTGAAGAGATCGAGAACAACAAGAAGTTCTACGCCGCCTACGTCCGCGATGCCCTTCTTGATACGGTCAGCGCGAATGATCTTGTAGATTTTTATCTGAGCTACCGCGATGCATTGATCGAAGTGGGTGTTGAATTGGATGGGGATCAGATCATGGCGATCATCGCCAGTGAAATCGAGAGCAATCAGGAAGCATACGCGACATGGGCGCGCAATGCCATAGCCGAAACGATTACCGATGAAGACATCTTCAATTTCTATCTTGCCCATCGCGACCGGCTGAGCGATCTGTTTGGCGTGCTGCCCGAAGCGGACAGGGAGCAGCTCCTCTGCGACCTCTTCACCGAGATCGATTCCAACAAGCCTTTCTATGCCGCATGGGTTCGGGATGCGATCATCGATACGATGAGTGATGAAGAGCTGATCTCCTATTACCTCCACTATCGCCCCGAGCTGCTTGAGGACATCTACCAAGGGTTGAAGGATCGCTTTGCCACGGCAGCCGCCCCCGTAGTTCCGCCAAGCCCGTCACCGGCGATCCGGAGAACGGTTACGTTGGATGTGGAAAAGGAACCGGAGTCTCCGGCCCCTCGGATTCCCGTTCCGCCAAGCGTCACGGTCAAGCAGAAGACCGTTCTCGAGGAGCTGACTCCCGCCGAGTATGAGACTCTCCGACAGGAGAAGCGCACCGAAGCGCTTGATGAGATTTTGAAGAAGATCGGCTAATCGGCCGGATACGAACGATGTTCACCATACGGAGTCCTGAAGATCAGGGCTCCGTCTTTTTGTTTTTCGAGATAGGATGAGACCAGTGGTATCTTTCCTCCTCCTTCGGGAAGATCGAGAGCGTAGAGCGGCATCGCCAAGCCGGAAAGGCGTCTTCGAAGCTCCGCCTCCAGCTTCATCCCGTCTTCGATCGAGACCCTCAGATGAGCGGTTCCGCTGACCAGATCTCCCTGAAAGAGGTAGTACGGTTTGATCCGGTTCGCCAAAAGGGCGTTGCACAACCGCTCGAGCGTATCGGCGTCATCGTTCACCCTTTTCAGCAACACGGTCTGGTTCATCGCCGGAATCCCATTGTCGATGAAGAGGGCGGTCGCCCTCAGCGCCTCCTTCGTCAACTCCCGGCCATGATTGAATTGGGTCATCAGAAAGAACGGGGCGGTATCGAAGGTCTTGATCATGGAAATCAAAGCCGGGGTGATCCGTCGGGGTTCTGCTGCGGGTGCCCGGGTGCACAGGCGGATGATCAGATCGGGCCGTCTTGAGCGAAACGCTTCGATCATCGCCTCCAGTCGGGCGTCACTGAGGGTAAAGAGATCGCCTCCGGTGAAAAGAAGCTCGGTGATGGACGGATGACCCTCGACGTAGCGAGCCGCCTGCTCGATCTCCTCTTTGGTTGCCGGACCCTGGAACGTTCCGGTAAACCGCCGGCGGAAGCAGTAGCGACAGTGGATGAAACACCGGTCGGTGGCAAGAAACGCAGCCCGGCCTGAATAGCGGTGGATCAGTCTGGATGTGGCTGCGTGTCGCTTTTCCGCCAAGGGGTCGAGCGTTTCTCCTTCGACTTCGACATGTTCAAAGACGGTCGGAACGACCTGCCGGCGAATCGGGTCGAATGGGTCATCGGGATCGATCAGGTCGAAAAAGGAGGAGGGGATCTTTATGGGCAAGCGGGTGCCGTCGCTTTCATCAAAATCTTTCTCTTCTTCGCTCAACGTGAGCTTTGAAGCCAAGTCGGGCAAGGATGTTATAAAAACGTCTCGGTTCATGCGTATGGTGTACTTGAAAGAATCGCTTTGGTCTAGGGGGTGAACGGTCGCCTACGTTTGCCAATCCATGCTACAATGAGCGCAATGAGGAGGGCGGTATGGCTAAACAAAAGAAGGGTTTGAAGGGATATTACCTGATTACGTTTCTGATCGGACTCGGGTTTTTCACGATGGGGCTGATGGATCCCCTCTATGACACCTATGTTCCGATTTTTCTTTCCCGCTTCATGGAATCCAAGGCGCTCATCGGGGCGATCATGACGTTCGATAATATTCTTGCGATCTTCCTGATTCCGATTTTCAGCGCCCTCAGCGATCGGGTGCAAACCCCGATCGGCCGAAGGATGCCGTTCATCATCATCTGTCTGCCGGTCAGCGCGGTGGCATTCGGACTGATCCCGTTCAGCGCCCTTTCGAGTCTCTGGTTCCTGATCATCCTGCTGTTCATCCTCAATCTCTTCAAGCAGGCGGTGCGGGGACCGGTCGTCGCGCTGATGCCCGACATGATCCCGGCAGATCTGAGAAGTGAAGCAAACGGCGTGAT
>JAAYQW010000010.1 GCA_012519115.1 Spirochaetales bacterium | reverse complement strand
TTCAGTGAGATCTTTACGATTTGTGATTACTACACCGTCCTTCGGGATGGTCAATATATCGGCGAAGGCCGGATCGACCGTTCAAGCGAAGATGATATCATCCGAATGATGATCGGCCGCTCGATCGACCAGCTCTATCCTGATCACACCCCCTCCTGGGGGAAAGAGATTCTTCGGGTCGATTCGCTCTGCCAGCTGGGCGCGTTCCGGAACGTTTCCTTCACCCTCCGCGAGGGTGAGATATTAGGCCTCTTCGGCCTGATCGGAGCGGGGCGCAGCGAAGTGGCTCGAACGATCTTCGGAGTCGATAAGGCTTCCGGCGGAACGATCACCTTCGAAGGAAAGTCCTTCATGCCGAAAAGCCCGTATGATGCGATGAAGAGCGGAATCGCGCTGGTTCCCGAGGATCGTCAGCGGCAAGGGCTCATTTTGAAGATGAGCCTGACGCACAATATCTCCTTGCCGGTTCTTGATGCTCTTTCGTGGAAACGTTCGGTCACGCAAAAGAAAGAAGAGGAGACCTATGTGCTTGACCACGGCGAAAGGATGGAAATCCGAGCCGCCGGCTACCATGTCGATGCCGAGACCCTCAGTGGAGGAAACCAGCAAAAAGTCGTTCTCGCCAAATGGATTGGAACGGAACCGAAAGTCCTGATCCTTGACGAACCGACGAAGGGAATAGATGTCGCCACCAAAGCCGCCGTTCATGAGTTCATTTGCGAGATGGCGAGCAGGGGAGTCGCGATCATCCTCATTTCGAGCGAGCTGCCCGAGGTGATCGGGATCAGCGACCGGATCCTGGTGATGCATGAAGGCAGACAGACCGCGATTCTCGACAAAAGCGAAGCGAATGCCGAATCGGTGATGCGCTGGGCGATTTCAACAGAGGAGATGGACAATGCCTGGTAATACGATAAAGAAGATACTTGCCCGCCGCGAGGCCGCATTGGTGATTTTGCTGGTGATATTGCTGATACCGATCACCATCCGCTCGCCGCAATTCATTTCTGCGCGGAACATCTCGACGATTCTCAACGATATGGCGATCTTGGCGATTGTCGCGATCGGAGAGTTCTTCGTCATTCTTTCCAATGGGATCGACTTGTCGGTCGGTTCGGTCATCGCGTTTACCGGCATGGCGTGCGGACTCATCAATGAAGCGAACCAGGCCATCGGTGCGGTTCCGCTTCTGTTCGTCGGAATGGGAATCGGGCTCATGATGGGGCTCTTGAATGGTGTCCTTGTCGCCTACGGCAAGATTCCTCCGATCATCACCACGCTTGGAACGGTGAATATCTATCGAGGCCTTACGTTCCTGTTGAGCGGAAACCAGTGGGTAACCGCTCACGAGCTCGCCCCCTCCTACATCGCGTTCCCCCGAGTAACCTTTTTGGGCGTTTCTCTGCTCTTGTGGATCGCATTCCTCGTCATCGTGATCTTCTATTACTTCAGTCGATTCACCCGGACCGGTCGAGAGATCTACGCGATCGGAGGAAATCCCACTGCGGCGAAGTTCGTCGGAGTGAATGAGAGCAGGATCCGGGTGGTCGTGTTTGTGATCAGCGGGACGTTGAGCGGACTGGCGGGAGCTCTCTGGACAGCCCGCTACGCATCGGCGGTCAATGAGATGGCTACTGGCTTCGAGATGCAGGCCGTCGCGGCCTGCGTGCTCGGAGGCGTCAACTTCGCCGGCGGAGCCGGAGCGATCACCGGAGTGGTTTTGGGAACGCTGTTCCTGGGAGTGGTGACCAACGCTCTGCCGGTCGTCTATCTTTCCGTATTCTGGCAGACATTCGTCCAAGGACTCATCATTCTCGTCGCGCTCACTCTCAACACCCTCAGCGATCGCAGAAAGCATGCCAAGTTGTTGGCACAGAGGAGGGCATCGTAATGAGGGAAAAACGCGAACTGATGGCAAAAAGCCGACTCATCGATGAAGGTTCCCTGAAAGAACGACTGATCACCATTTTCACCATGTGGGAAGTCCTTCTGTCGGTCATCTTCGTCCTTCTCATCATCTTTTTCTCAACCCGGACCAAGTACTTCCTCAACTGGTTCAACTTGATGAACGCCACCTTCCAATTCAGCGAGAAGGCGATTATGGCGCTTCCGATGATTTTCATCATCATGTGCGGAGACATCGATATTTCAATCGCTTCGATCATCGCCCTCTGCGCCTATGCCGTGGGGAATGCCGCAGCCGGCGGAGCTTCGATTCCGACGCTGATCATCATCGCCCTTGCGGTGGGTACCCTGGCCGGGCTCTTCAACGGATTCATGGTCACGTTCCTCCAGATGCCGGCGATCGCCGTAACGCTCGCCACGCAATCGATCTACCGGGGAATCGCGATCGGAATGCTCGGCGACCAGGCTCGAACGACCTTTCCGAAGAACTTCGGCTTTTTCGGTCAGGAGTTCATCAAAGGCACCACGATCCCCTTCGAGTTCGTGCTCTACCTCGTATTGATGGTGATTTTCGGCTTCATCCTTCACAAGACCACCTATGGCAGGCGGCTTTATGCGATCGGAAACAACGCCGAAGTCGCTCGATTCAGCGGAATCAACGTCAAGCGGATCCGGATCATCAACTTCACCATCACCGGCTTCATCAGCGGTCTTGCCGCCATTCTGCTGACATCCCGAGTCCTCTCGGTGCGCTCCAACATCGCGACGGGGTGGGATATGGAGATCATCACCCTGGTCGTTCTTGGCGGTGTTTCGATCACCGGTGGAAAGGGAACCGTGTGGGGAGTGTTCCTCGGATCGCTTCTGGTCGGGTATCTGAAGTTCGGAATGGGGCTGATGAAGGTGTCCGGAACGTTGATGACGATCGTCATCGGATCGCTTCTGATCGTCGCGGTTCTCCTTCCCCGCCTGCTCGATCTGTACAAAGCCAACCGCAAGCTGCGCAGGCAGCATGAGGTGCGATAGATAAGCATGAGCATGAGAGAAATCTTAAGAATCGATCATATTCAAAAATACTATGACAACAGCGGAAATATTACAAAGGCAATTAAAGATATCAGTTTTTCTGTACAGGAAGGCGAGTTTGTTGGAATTATGGGTGCCTCCGGCTCAGGTAAGACAACCTTGCTTAACTGCATATCTACGATTGATAGGGCAAGCGCAGGACACATTTATCTGGCGGGGACGGATGTAACAGAAATCAAGGAGAAGGAGATTGCCAGGTTTCGACGAGAAAATCTCGGCTTTGTTTTTCAAGATTTCAATTTGCTTGACACTTTGACGGTCTCTGAAAATATCGCTTTGACATTGACAATCAATCATGTTTCACCTGAGCAGGTTAGCGGATTGGTTCATAAAATAGCCGTAACATTAGATATTGCCGATATTTTGGAGAAATATCCGTATCAGATTTCCGGAGGACAAAAACAACGTTGTGCTTGTGCCAGAGCTCTTATCAACAAGCCTAAATTGATTCTGGCGGACGAGCCCACAGGGGCATTGGACAGCCACTCCTCGCAAGTGCTGCTTTCAACAATTCAGAGCATCAATACTGAATTGGGTGCGACCATTCTCATGGTAACGCATGATGCTTTTTCTGCCAGCCATGCCAGCCGTATCCTCTTTTTGCGGGATGGAGAGATCTTTGGAGAGATTTTGAAGGAACATGACACCCGTCGAGTGTTTTTCGAAAAAACACTTGATGTTCTCACCAAGATCGGGGGAGGTGTCGGCGATGTATTTTAAATTGGCCAGACGCAACATAAAACGCTCTGCCAAAGACTATGTGATTTATTTCATTACTATTATTTTCATAGTGATGATCATGTATTCCTTTTTAGCACTGGGATTTTCAGCTGATATTATTTCCATATCGGAAAACATGCCGATATTTACAACCTATATTATAGCCCTATCCGTTATCGTTACGCTGATTTCATCTTTTATTGTCAGCTACGCAGTCGGGTTCATGCTGAAACAGCGTAAAAAAGAATTTGCCATTTATGAATTGCTTGGTATGGAAGTTGGCGCTATTCAGAAACTATTCTTGATTGAGAATGCCGTTATCGGTGTGCTGGCATTTCTGATCGGTCTTGCTGCTGGAACGATGCTTGTCGGAATACTGACGCAGATTGTAAAAAACATATTCGACATTCCACATTCTTACCGTGTTTCTTTTTCTATAAAAGCATTGCTGCTTAGCTTTGTTTTTTTCATGTTGATGTATGGTGCCGGGCTTGCTCGTTCCATCCGTATAATTCGGCAAAAGAAAACTGTGGACTTGCTTTATGACAGCCGCAAAAATGAAGTTATTTCCAAACAAGGGCGAACATCTTTGCGGCTTGCACTCGTAATTTTCTCAGTATTCGCTATTGGTACAGGGATATTTCTAGGCGGGTATGGATTAACTATGCAGACAAATTCAGCATGGGGATATCTGATCGGATCAATTATACTGCTGCTGGCAGGTGTATATGTGATTTACCGCAATTTCCCCATAATGCTGATTACCTATGCAAAGCGAAAGAATCTTAAGTATTCTGAGTGCAATTTGTTTTACCTCGGGCAGATTGGACATCGTGTTCAGTCCAGCGGGCGAATGATGGCAATTACAGCAATTCTACTTACGATCTCACTGATGACTATGTTCATAGGATTGGTCACGGGGGCTGGCTATAAGGCAAATATGGAAACCTATTACCCCTATGACGCTGGTGTTGCCTTTGATGCACCATTTACGAAGAATAGCTTTGATGGCCTGATTTCTTTTGTGGATGAAAAGTGCCCTGTTCAGGAAGAGATTGTTTTCTACCTTCATGATGTTGACGGATATTCTATTGATGCGCTTGCTTTGTCCGACTACAACGCATTGCGCTCCATGCTTGGGTTGGAGACGGTAGAATTGCCGGATGATGAATACCTGGTTCATTGTGATACATGGACTCATATAGAGAGCATCAGGGCAGCCATGAACAAGCAGCCGGATGTCACGATCATGGATGCAACGCTCAAAAATCCGCAAGCCAGAATTAATGAAGAAGCGATGGAACAATTCCAAATGGCGGGAACAAATGGATATGTTCTTATCGTTGCGGATACAATTGCTGCCATGCTTCCGGCCAATAAAATTAGGGTCGTTATGAAATTGGAAAACGGAGGCATTCCGGAATTGAGGTCCGAAATTCGGAGATATCTCAACTCCGGACAATGGCATCCAGAGCTACAAGCAGGCGAAATACTTCCGGAACACGTTACTATGGGTGTGACGGTAAAGGCGTGGGGCTTGAGCAATTCTCTTACCAGCTTTACTTCCATTTCATTCTGTGGCCTTTACCTAAGCATTGTGTTTATCTTGCTTTCCTGCTCAATACTGGCTTTTGAGCAGTTGTCAGCTCTTGATATTAACCGGCGAAACTATCAAATCATAGATAAGATCGGAGTATCAAGACAAATGCAGCAAAAGCTTGTTCACCGTGAATTATCAACCTTTTTCTTCATTCCCCTTGTCTTGCCGATCATTGTTATGGCTGTTCTGATGTTTGGAGCACAAAGATTATACAGCGCATATGTTTACCAAAAAGGAATCATTCCTTTATATGGATTTGCTACGATTACTATTTTTGCAATTCTTTATTCTGCATACTATGTTGTTACCTGCCATCTGTTCAAAAGCAATATTTTCATGAACAAAACATAACTTTAGGAGGAAGCCATGCGTGAAGCGTTCGTGATGTACCTGAAAAAGGGACAAGAAGAGGAATATGAGCGACGACACAACGAAATCTGGCCCGAACTGGCTGCGCTGCTCAAAGAGAGCGGGGTAAGCGAGTATTCGATCTTCCTGGAGAAAGAAACCGGCAAGCTCTTCGCGTTCCAGCACAACAACGGCAAAGGTTCCCAGGACCTTGGCCAAAACCCGATCGTCCGGAAGTGGTGGGCATATATGGCGGATATCATGGAGACCAACGAAGACGACAGCCCGGTCTCGATTCCGCTGAGAGAAGTGTTTTACTTGCCATAACGGACCATTCATGGGCGAGCGGCACACAAGAAAATATATAGGGATCTCTCTTGTATATTGCTTCAATGTGATGTAGAATCGAAAGCGTTCCGAAAGCAAAAAGAAACAAGGAGCGAAAAATGTTCGGTTTAAGTCCGAGAGAAGAAGAGATTCTCACGTTGCTCAGAAGCGGCAAGGAATACCCGGTGACCCGCCTTGCGGAGGAGTTGGGGGTCTCAGCTGTTACGATTCGTTCCGACTTAAGGAGTTTGGACACAAAAGGCCTGATCGTCCGAACCCACGGGAAAGCGGTGGTGGCATCCACTCCCCAAGTGGGGATGCGGAACGATTCCCACACCCGAATCAAGGAAGCGATAGCGAAAGCGGCGGCGAAACTGGTGAAAGACGGTGATTCGATCATGATCACCAACGGTTCGACGTGTTCCCTGATCCCTCGCTACCTCTTTGGAAAGCAATCGATCAAGGTCGTTACGAACTCTACGCTCCTCCTGCCGTACGGCCGGGCGAACAATCATTTGAACATCACGTTGGTGGGCGGCGAATACCGCCCTGAAGCGAAAGCCCTTGTCGGGCCCGCTGCGATCACCCATATTGAAAGTTATCACGTCCAGACGACGTTCTTCGGAACGGACGGGCTTACCTTGGCGCATGGTCTCACCACGAGCCTGGTCGAGAACGCCCAAGTGGTCCAGCGAATGTGCGCACAGGCGACGCGGCGAGTCCTTTGCGTCGACTCATCCAAAGTCGGCAACCGGGGCTTCGTAAGAATCATGCCGGTCAGTGACGTCGATACGATCGTCACCGATAGCGGATTTCCCCAGGATCTCGTCTCCGAGCTTGAAACGCTCGGCGTCGAAGTCCTGATTGTACAATAGGAGCAAACGGATGGCTGAACAGGTATTGATGCCCAAGCAAGGCAACACCGTAGAATCGTGCATCATCGTGGAATGGAACGTCAATGTCGGCGACAAGGTCGAGGTGGGAGACATTCTTCTCTCCGCGGAAACCGACAAGTCGACCATCGATGTCGAGTCCACCGCCGCAGGGGTGGTCCTCGCCCGTCTCTGGGAGGAAGGTGATGATGTCCCCGTCATGGAGCCGATTCTCATCGTCGGAAAGGAAGGCGAATCATTTGAGATTCAACAACCCGGGAAAGAAGAAAAAAGCGTCCAGGTCGGAGAGCCTGCAGCAGCTCGGGAAGAGCCGAAAAAGATAAGTGCTCCGGCAAGCAGCGCACCTGCCGCCGGCGGTTCGACTCCCCGGGCTCGAATGCTCAGCGAGCAGTTGGGCATCCCCCTCAGCGCAGCGACTCCGACCGGACCGAAAGGACGGATCGTCGAAAAGGATGTCCGGGCGCTGGCCGGCGCCCCCTTGTCTCCGGCGGCGAAAGCGCAGGCCCTCAAGGAAGGGGTCGTTCCTCCTTCGGTTGGCAGCGGAATGGGCGGACGGGTGCTTGTCCGTGATTTGATCAAGACTCCCGCTCGAGTGGTTGTCGACCTCGATGCGCATACCGATTATCCCGTCCGCGGCATCCGGAAAGTGATCGCCCGACGGATGGTGGAGTCGCTCCGGACGACCAGTCAACTGAGTCTCCACGGATGGGCCGATGCCCGCGCGTTGAAGGCTCTGCGCGCGGCGTTCAAGGAGGATGAAGAGACAAGCGGCATCACGATCGGGGACCTGGTCAACTTCGCCGTCGTCAGGACGCTTACCGAGTTTCCCGCCTTCAATGCCCATTACCTTGGCGAAACGATCCGCCGTTTCGAGCATATCCACCTCGGCGTCGCCACCGATACGGAGCGGGGCCTGATGGTTCCCGTCCTGTTCGGTTCGGATCTGATGAGCCTGAAGGAACTCAGCGCTCAGACAAAGGTTCTCGCCGCTCGAGCCCGGGATGGTGTGGCCCAGCCGGATGAGCTTGCCGGATCCACCTTCACCGTTTCCAACGTCGGTTCCTTCGGAATCGAAGCGTTCACCCCGGTATTGAATATCCCCGAAGTCGCGATTCTCGGCGTCGGAACGATCGTCCTGAAGCCGGTCTCCACCAAGAACGGCGTCGAGTTCATCGACCATATCGGTCTTTCGCTGACGATGGACCACCAGGCGGTGGACGGAGCCGATGCGGCACGCTTCATGCGCGCATTGATCGATCGAATCGCGACGCTCGATCGTCTTTTGATAAGGATGGGCAGCAATGGCACAGTATGATCTGATCGTTATCGGCAGCGGTCCGGGCGGATATATAGCCGCTCAGCGCGCCGGGACATTGGGAAAAAAGGTTCTCTTGATCGAGAAGGAGCATTACGGCGGAGTGTGTACCAACAAAGGGTGCATCCCGACCAAAAGTCTCCTCAACAGCGCAAAGACGTACGATCATGCAAAGAACGGATCGTTTATCGGCGTCGAGGCGAAGGGTATCGCTTTCAACCTCAAGAGCGCGAAGGCCCATAAGCAGGATACCGTTGAAACCCTTCGCGGAGGAATCGAGTTTTTGATGAAGAACGCCAACGTGGAAACCGTTTTCGGTGAAGCGAAAGCGCTCGATGCCCATCGGGTCGAAGTGAACGGGACCGTCTATGAGTGCTCCTATCTGATCATCGCCACCGGCTCGTCGGCGTTCGTTCCGCCGATTCCCGGATCCGATCTGCCTCATGTGCTTACCAGCGATGAGATCCTGGAAATCGAGAGTCTTCCTTCCGAACTCGTCGTGATCGGCGGAGGGGTGATCGGAGTCGAGTTCGCCTCCTTCTTTTCGATGGTCGGAGTGAAGGTGACCGTCATCGAGATGCTCGATGAGATCCTTCCGATGGCCGATGCCGAGTTCGGCAAGCTTGCCCGGAGAGCGATGAAGGACGTCACCTTCAATCTCGGCTGCAAGGTCGAAAAGATTACCGAAAAAAGCGTGATCTATACCACCGCCAAAGGGGAGCAGAAGGAATTGGCCGCTGAAAAGATTCTGATGAGCGTGGGACGCAGGCCGAACGTCAGCGGATTGGAGGCCTTGGGCTTGAAGATCGAAAAGGGCGCCGTCATCGTGGATGAACAGATGCGAACAAGCCTTCCGACCGTATACGCGATCGGAGACGTGAACGGAAAATCGCTTCTCGCTCACAGCGCAAGCCGAATGGCCGACGTGGCCGTTTCGACGATCTTCGGCAAGGGGATGAAGATGCGCTATGACGCGATTCCCTGGGTCGTGTACTCCGATCCGGAGATCGCCGGCTGCGGCCTGACCGAAGCCCAGGCGAAGGAGCGGGGCTACGAGGTGCTCGTCCACACCGCCCAGGCTCGCCAAAGCGGCCGCTTTCTGGCCGAACAGGGCAAGCGCGCTCCCGGGATGATCAAGGTTGTCGCCGATAAGGAGAGCGGGGTGATTCTCGGCGTTCACCTCCTTGGACCCTATAGCAGTGAGATCATTTGGGGAGTCGCCGCGATTCTGGAGGCGGAGCTTCGGATCCAAGACGTCAAGGAGATCGTCTTCCCCCACCCAAGTGTCGGTGAATTGTTGAAAGATGCAGTATTTGCGCTCGATTCGAGCCTGTAAGAGAGAAGGAGAGATACGTCATGTCCAGACAGATTCCATTCGATCCGGCAACGTTGCGGAAGAAAGACACCCTTGTGTTGCCTGAAATCCCCATCAACCACTATGTGAGCGATGTGAAGAAAGAGCTCAAGACCTATGGCAAGGAGCGCCTGATTCGCGTCTATTACGATATGCTCCTGATTCGCAAGTTCGAGACGATGCTCGACATGATCAAGAAAGAAGGAGTGTACCAGGGAATCTCCTACAAGCACCTCGGTCCCGCCCACCTCTCCGCCGGCCAGGAAAGCGCCGCGGTCGGACAGGCGATGGTCCTCGACACGGATGACCAGATCTTCGGTTCCCACCGCAGTCACGGTGAGATCTTGGCGAAAAGCATGAGCGCGATCGCTCAATTGAGTGAGAAAGAGCTGCTGAACATCATGGAGACCTACATGGGCGGAAACGCCTTCAAGGTCGTCGAAGAGCATCACAAAGGCAAAAACGTGAATGACCTTGCCGAAAACTTCGTTCTTTATGGAGCGTTGGCCGAGATCTACGCGAAGAAGAACGGCTTCAATGCCGGGCTCGGCGGTTCGATGCACACCTTCTTCAAGCCCTTCGGTTCGATGCCGAACAACGCGATCGTCGGCGGTTCGGGAACGATCGCCGTGGGAGCGGCGCTCTACAAGAAAATCAACCGCAGGAAGGGAATCGTCATCGCCAACATCGGCGACGGTTCGCTCGCCCGCGGTCCGGTCTACGAAGCGCTCGTCCTCGCTTCGATGGATCAATATACGACCCTCTGGGACGACAACCCGGGGTATCCTCCGTTCCTCGTGAACGTCTTCAACAATCTCTACGCGATGGGCGGCCAGCCCTCCGGCGAGACGATGGGCTACGGAATCGCCGCCCGGATGGGAGCGGGAATCAATCAAAATTCGATGCACACCGAGCGGGTCGACGGCTTCAATCCCCTTGCCGTGGCCGATGCGACGGCGCGGAAGAAAGCCCTTCTGCTGGAAGGAAAAGGTCCGGCGATGCTCGATACGATCACCTACCGCTACAGCGGCCACAGTCCCAGTGACGCGATGACCTATCGGACCAAGGAAGAGCTGGATGCGTTCAGAGCGCAGGATCCGATCGAAGCGTACGGACAGTACCTGGTCAAGGACAAGATCGTGGATGCGAGCATGCTTGAATCATACGATGCCCTGCTGGAAGAGAAGATGCGGAAGACCCTTGAGATCACCGTGGATCCCGCGATCAGCACGATGGTCGATGAAGCGTTCATCGAATCGGTGATGTTCAGCAACGGAAGCGTCGAGAAGTTCGATACGGCCGAACCGGCTCTCCTGCAGACCTTGGAAGAGAACCCCCGGGTCCAGCAGATCTCCAAGCGAAATCGCTATGCGTATGATGAAGAAGGGAAGATGTATCCGGCAGCCCGCCTCTATCAGTACCGCGATGCGGTCTTTGAAGCGATGGTCCACCGCTTCGCGATCGATCCGACGATGATCGCCTACGGTGAAGACCACCGCGACTGGGGCGGAGCGTTCGCCGCATACCGCGGTCTTACCGAACTGCTTCCTCCCTCACGATTCTTCAACTCGCCGATCAGCGAAGCCGCGATCGTCGGAAGCGGCGTCGGCTATGCCCTCGCCGGCGGACGGGCGGTCGTTGAACTGATGTACTGCGACTTCCTCGGTTGTGCCGGTGATGAAGTCTTCAACCAGATGCCCAAATGGCAGGCGATGAGCGGCGGTCTGTTGAAGATGCCGCTGGTCCTCCGCGTTTCGGTCGGAAACAAGTACGGTGCCCAGCACTCCCAGGAGTGGACCGCGATGGTCGCTTCGGTTCCCGGCTTGAAGGCGATGTATCCGGCGACCCCCTACGATGTGAAGGGCATGTTGAACTACGCTCTTCGGGGAACCGATCCGGTCGTCTTCTTTGAAAGTCAGAAGCTCTACGGAATCGGTGAGCAGTTCGTGAAGGAAGGGGTGCCCGAGGGATACTACGAGATTCCCGAAGGCGAGCCGGCGATCCGCAAGGAAGGAAAGGACATCACCCTCATCGCCCTCGGCCCCTCCCTCTACACCGCGATGAAGGCGAGCGAGAAGCTTGCTGAAATGGGCGTCGACGCCGAGGTGATCGACCTCAGGTGGATCAACCCCTTGAAGTATGAGCTCCTTGTCGAGAGCGTGAAGAAGACCGGTCGGGTCGTTCTCGTTACCGACTCCGCTGAGCGGGGCAGCTACCTCCACACCGTCGCTTCGAACCTCAACCGCCTGGCGTTCGAATATCTCGACGGACCGCCGGTCGTCGTCGGATCGAAAAACTGGATCACTCCGCCCGCGGAGATGGAGGAGTACTACTTTGCTCAGGCTTCGACGATTCTCGATGCGATTCATGAGCAGATCATGGTTCTTCCGAACCACGTGGTGAAGCAGAACTATACCGACGGCCGCTTCTACCGCACCAGCGGTGAGGGGGTCTGATGTGACGGTCGCTGACGCAAAAATCAAGATCAACGATTCTGACAGGTCGGTTCGCCTTGCAGCCGCCGGAGTGCTCGGCAAAGCGATCAGGGAGGGGGTGCTTGCCAACACTCCTTCCCTCGAGGTGAACAATCACGTCCACACCACGTACTCGTTCAGCCCGTATGAGCCTGCCGCCGCCGCGTTTGCGGCGTGGCAAGCGGGGCTGGGGATCGTCGGATCCGTCGATCACGACTCGATTTCGGCGGCCGAGGAGATGAATGAAGCGGCAAGCCTGATCGGAATCGCTTCGACCGTCGGCTTCGAGTTGAGGGTGAGCTTCCTGGACACCCCATTGGGAAAGAAGAAGATCAACAACCCCGACAGCGAAGGAATCGTCTATATCTGCATTCACGGAGTGCCAAACAACCGGATCGACGAGGTGAAGGCGTTTCTTGCCCCCTTGCAAGCGATTCGCAATGAACGCAACAAGAAGCAAGTCAAGAAGCTGAACACCCTCCTGAAACGGTATGGAATCGTCGTGGATTTCGAGAATGATGTCGTTCCGCTTTCCCGCCTCAGCGAAGGGGGATCCATCACCGAACGGCACATCCTCCTCTCCCTTTCCAAGAAGATGATCGCTTCCTATGGAAAAGGGGAGACCCTTCTTCGGTTTCTCCGTTGCGAGCTGAAGCTCGATATCCCTTCTAAGGTGGAGAAGCATCTCCTCGACTTTGAGAACCCGCACTACGAGTACGATCTCCTGGGAGTGCTGAAGAGCGCATTTTTGCCTTCCTTCTTCATTCAACCCTCAAGAGAAGAATCGATCGATGTGCGTGAGGCGGTCGCGTTCGCCAAATCGATCGGAGCGATTCCCGCGTACGCCTACCTCGGTGATGTCGCTTCAAGTCCGACCGGGGACAAGAAGGCGGAGCAGTTTGAGGATGGATTCCTCGATGAGCTGTTGGATCTGCTTGTCGAGATCGGATTCCCGGCGATCACCTACATGCCGCCAAGAAATACGAAAGAGCAGCTCATGCGAATCCGGAAGCTGGCTCAGGAGCGGAACCTGATGGAAATCAGCGGGGTGGATATCAACTCATCCCGGCAAAGCTTTTCATGTCCCGAACTTCTGGAAGAGAACGCCAAGCACCTGATCGACAGCGCATGGGCCCTCGTAGCCCACGAGAAGCTCTCATCCGTCGATCCGATCTACGGACTCTTCCACACCGGGAACCCCTACAAGGATGAATCGCTGAATCAGCGGATCGCCCGCTATGCGGCGATCGCCAGAAACAGCGACGTTCATAACCCCTATACCATGATTGAGGAGGTCAGGTCATGACAACCTTCGAAGATATCAAGAGAGAGATTCCCCCGCTCATCCGCGGTCTGAGCTTTGACGGCTCCCTCGGCCTCATCGTCCATACGCTGGAGTCGGGGCCAAGCGCCCTTGTGCTGCCTTCTCCTTCCAAAGGGGATTCGATGAAGGAAACCGCCCGGAAATGGCAGGCCCTCTTCGACGAGTACGTGAAGAAGGAGCGGGTGTATCCCGCGACGGTCGGCGTCGGGGACCTCAGGTACGGGCTGGGGACGAACTACGATGAAGCGGTCCGGGGCGAAGGGGTAAGCAAGCTGCCGACCCTCCCTCCTTCGCTCACCCGATCCGATGTGGTCCGCGACAAGGTCGCTGTCGTCACCGGCGGTGCTCAAGGATTCGGCGAGGGGATGGTCCGCTCGCTCGTGGAACATGGTGCGTTCGTGTACGTCGCCGATTTGAATCGGGAAGGGGCGGAAAAGCTTGCTTCGGAACTGAACTATGACGCGATGATCACCGTGGCGAAGGCGGTCGAAGTGAACGTGACGGACGAGGCTTCCGTCCAAGCGATGATGGATATGGTCATCGCCGAAGTCGGAGGAGTCGATCTGTTCATCTCCAACGCCGGAGTGCTCAAGGCGGGTTCGGTCAAAACGATGAGCCTGAAGGACTTCGCCTTCGTCACCGATGTGGACTACACCGGATTCTTCATCTGCACCAAGTTCGCTTCCCGGACGATGGCGATCCAGAACATCCCCTCGGAATCCTATTATACCGACATCGTTACGATCAGCAGCAAATCCGGTCTGGAAGGATCCAACAAGAACGGGGCGTATGCCGGCGCGAAGTTCGGAACGATCGGACTGACGCAGAGCTTCGCCCTTGAGCTGGTCGAAGACAATATCAAAGTCAACGCGGTCTGTCCCGGAAACTTCCTCGACGGTCCGCTTTGGTCGGATCCGAAGCGGGGACTGTTCGTCCAATACCTCGAGACGAACAAGGTTCCGGGGGCCAAAACGATTGAAGATGTACGACGGGCCTATGAAGCGAAGGTGCCGATGAATCGGGGCTGCACCACGGCCGATGTGATGAAGGCGATCTTTTACATAGTCGAACAGACCTATGAAACCGGGCAGGCGGTGCCGGTCACCGGTGGACAGGTCATGTTGAATTAGGAGAATCATGATGAAAACAAGAGCAGTGAGACTGTACGGCATCAATGACATGCGGATTGAAGAGTTTGAGCTTCCGCCAATCAAAGATGATGAAATCCTGGCGAAGGTCATCACCAACAGCATCTGTATGAGTGACCACAAAGCCGCGGCGCAAGGGCCGAACCATAAGCGCATCCCCAAAGATATCGACAAGAACCCGATCATGCTTGGTCATGAGCTCTGCGGTGAAATCATCGAGGTTGGGAAGAAGTGGAAAGGCAAGTACCATGAGGGAATGCGCTTCACGATTCAGCCGGCGATGAACTACAAAGGCACGTTGGATGCCCCCGGCTACTCCTTCCCGTATGTCGGAGGGGACGCCACGTACATCATCCTTCCCCATATGCTGATGGAGCTGGATTGCGTTCTTCCGTACGCCGGGCCTTCCTACTTCCTCGGGAGCCTGGCCGAGCCGCTGAGCTGCGTCGTCGGAACGTTCCACGCGATGTATCACACCACCGCCGGCTCCTATACCCACCACATGGGAATCGTTGAAGGCGGGAATGCCGCGATCCTGGCCGGCGTCGGTCCGATGGGAATGGGTGCGATCGACTATGCGATCAACAATCCCGACCGCCGTCCCGGTCGCCTGGTCGTCACCGATATCAATCAGGAGCGTCTCGATCGCGCCGCGATGCTCTATACCGTCGAGCACGCGAAGAAGAACGGCGTTGAACTGCGCTACCTCAACACTCGCGATCTCAAAGATGCCAACAGCTTGTTGATGGAGCTTTCCAACGGTGAAGGGTACGATGACGTGTTCGTCATGGCCCCGGTCAAGGCTCTGATCGAGCAGGCGGATGCGATTCTCGCCAAAGACGGCTGCTTGAACTTCTTTGCCGGACCGGAGCGCACCGACTTCACCGCAAGCCTCAACTTCTACAACGTGCACTATGCTTCGACCCATATCGTCGGAACGAGCGGGGGAAACACCGATGACCTGCGTGAATCGCTGAAGCTGATGGAGCAGGGATTGATCAATCCCGCCGGAATGGTTACCCACATCGGCGGACTTTCCTCCGTTCCCCAGACGGTCATCGACCTTCCGAAGATTCCCGGCGGAAAGAAGATGATCTACACGCACCTTGACTTCCCGCTCACCGCGTTGGAAGATTTTGCAAAGAAGGGGAAGAAATACCCCATCTTCGCCAAGCTGGACGAGCTGGTGAAAAAGCACAATGGTCTGTGGAACGCCGAAGCCGAGGCGTATCTCATGGAGCATTGCACGATGAGGATTGAGGACTGAGGATGAAGAAGCGCATCGCGATTGATCTGGGAGCAAGCAACGGGCGAGTTCTCGTTGGGAATTTGGAAGAGTTTGAAGTGGTTCACCGCTTCACAACACATAACGATCAGATTCTCGGTGAGTTCTACTGGAATATCCAGGGACTGTATTCGGAGATCAAGACCGGTTTGAAAAAAGCGTTTTCCCTCTATCCGGATAAGATCGTTTCAATCGGAATCGACACGTGGGGCGTTGATTACGCCTTGCTTGACGGAAACGGCGGTCTTGTCTCGCTCTGCTACCACTATCGCGATGGGCGAACCGATGGCCTTATCGAAGAAGTGAGCGGGAAGCTGGGAGGAAAGGAGCGGGTCTTCAAGGAGACCGGCATCGCCTTCCAGCCGTTCAACACGATCTATCAGCTCGTGGCGCATAAGCGCGATCGGAGCGAAGCGTTCACCGCTGCGAAGCACTATCTCGCCCTGCCGGATCTGCTTGCCTATTGGCTGACCGGGGTGATGAAGAATGAACGCTCCCACGCTTCGACCACGCAACTGTACAACCCGAAAACCCGGACCTGGGCGTGGCCGATCATCGATGAATTGGGCTTCGATCGTTCCCTCTTCGGTGAAATCGTCGACAGCGGAACGATCCTCGGTCCCTTGACGGTGGATCTCCAGCATGAAGTCGGCGCTTCGGACAAGGTGGTGGTGATCGCCTCCGCCGCCCACGACACGGCGAGCGCCGTGGCCGCGGTCCCCTCGATCGCGGGACAGGTGCCCCTGTATATCTCCAGCGGAACATGGTCGTTGCTCGGCAGCGAACTCGGTAAGCCGCTGACGAGCGTCGAGGCGATGGAAAGCGGTTTTACCAACGAGGTCGCCGCCAACTCGCAGATTCGCTACCTCAAGAACATCATGGGGATGTGGATTCAGCAGGAGTGCGTCCGTCACTGGGAGAGTCAGGAAGGGAAGCTTACCTGGGAGGAACTTGATGAACAAACCCTTCTCGAAGAAGCCTATCAAGGTTCGATCGATGTCAACGACCTTCGGTTTCTCAAGCCCAACACCTACGATAACCTGATGGTGGACCGGATCGATGCGTACCTGGCTGAACACGGGATGAAAAAACCGAAGAACAAAGGACAGTACATGGTCGCGATCTATCGGGGACTTGCCATCGCGTATGCCAACGCGATCAAAGACCTCGAGCGCGTGCTTGGAGTCTCGTTTGCCTCGCTGAATATCATCGGCGGAGGATCGAAGAACGAGATTCTGAACCAGTGGACCGCCGATGCCACCGGCTTGACGGTGCTTGCCGGCCCGGTCGAGGCGACCGCGTTGGGGAACCTGATCGTCCAGAGCTGGTCGACCGGTGAGCTTGCATCCTTGCAGGAAGGCCGCGACTTGGTTCGAACCCTGCATAAAGTGAAGACGTTCACCCCTCGTTCTTGAGGGAAAGGAGCTCCTTCATCACCGGATGGAGATCGACAGCGGAATCGGCGACGCCGAAGCTGTCATGGAGGCTTCGATAGATCGAATGGAGGCGACGGTAGATCACTGTCGCTTTTTCATTCGGATGGATGACATGCGTCGGTTTCGGGACGATCGCTTCTTGAGCCTCTTCAATCGAGGGATGGATGCCGCAGGCGACGCTTGATGCGATCGCGCTTCCCAGTGCGCTGGCGTATTCACTTTCCGCTACATGGATCGGTCGCTCATGAACATCCGCATAGATTTGAACCAGAAGGGGGTTTTTTTTGGGAATCCCTCCGGCCAGAACAATCCTCTTGAGGTGCATGTCGCACTCCTCCAACCGGTCGAGGATCATCTTTGAACCGAATGCGGTCGCTTCGATAAGGGCGCGATAGACTTCAGCGGGGGTTGTAGACAGATCCAAACCGATGATGAGGCCGGTTAGGTTCTGGTCTTGCAGGATCGAGCGGTTTCCATTGTGCCAATCAAGGCTCAAAAGACCGCTTTGACCGGGTCTCAACGCCGCCGCTTCCTCCATGAGTGTCTGATGGCTGCCTTCGAGGAAGGAGTCCACATACCAGCCGAAGATATCGCCGACTCCGCTCTGGCCCGCTTCGACTCCCCACATCCCGGGAAGGACGGAGTGTTGAACCACCCCGGAAAGACCTTTTGAATCGGAGAGCGGGTTGTCCAGCGGAACAACTGTCAAATCGCAGGAGGAGGTTCCCACGATCTTCACCAGCGTCCCAACATCGACTCCCGCCCCGAGCGCCCCGAAATGTGCATCGAGCGCTCCGGTGGCGAGGGTGATGCCCTCTTGCAGCCCCAGCCGCTTCGCCCATTCGCTGTTCAATCTTCCGCTTTGCCGATCGCACGGTTGAACATCGGAGCGGTGAAGGGATCGACCGAGGGGAATGAGGCGCTTATCCAGATCCTTAAGGAAGGACAGGGGAGGATATCCTCCCGCCTCCCCATCATAGAGGGCTTTGTGACTCGCCGCACAGATGTTCCTCGTCGCTTCATCGATGTGAGTCTTTTCGCTTAGGAGAAAGAGAAGATAATCGGTGATCTCAATCCACGTATACGCTTCACCAAAGAGATCGGGATCGACGTGGAGGCAGTGAAGGACTTTGGACCAATACCATTCAGCGGAATAGATCGAGCCGATTCGTTTCAGATAGTGGGGATATGAACGATGGATGAGTGAGTTGATCGTAACCGCTTCCTCGGTCGGAGTATGGTCTTTCCACAGCCAGATATGAGCGTTGGGGTTGTTTTGATGGGCGGGAAGGTCCAGCAACGCAGTTCCGTCTTCAAGAACGGGAAGGATCGACGAACCTGTCGAACCTATCCCCAGGCCCGTGATCAGGGCGGCATCAACCTCTTTGATCGCCTTTCTGATCGATTGTTCAAGGCCGAGGCGGTAATCATCCAGATGATGGCGGACCATGAAGGGGTTTGAGCAGGCGGGAGCATATCGATAGGCATATTCACCGGAGCCGAGAATCGAACCGATCCGGGAATCCACCACGATCGAACGAACACTCGCCGTTCCAAAATCAACACCGAGCACCAAACTCATTACATCCCTCCCTAGAGTGATATCGTATCACACAGGCAAAAAAAGAGGGTGAATAATCACCCCCTTTAAAAAACGTCGTCGCTTATTTCAGTTCCTCGTCGAAACAGACACAGACTTTTCCACACTTTCCGCTGGCCATCAACGCATAGGCCTTGTCCGCATCGTCGAGGCTGAAGCGGTGGGTGATGAGATCTTCCGGGTGGATATTCCATCGAACGAGGTGTTCGACCAGATCTTCCATCTTCCAGATGGAGGTGACCCAGCTGCCGTAGATCGATTTCTGATCGTGGAGCATGTCTTCGCTCGGGTTGAAGGTGACGCTTCCACCCTCTCCGACAAAGGCGATCCTGCCCCATTTGCGGGTCGCTCGAACCGCGGTCGCCCTTCCTTCGTTGCTGGCGGAGCAATCGAACGCGCGTTCAACTCCATGGCCGCCGGTAAGCGCCTTGATCTCGGAGACCACGGTGGGTGAAGGGGTGAAACCATAGTCGAGAATGCCGAGTTTCTTGCACATCTCGATCCGATCGACGTTGGTTTCGATTCCGAAGAGCTTGGTGGCTCCCATCGCCTTGGCAAGCATCAAGGTCGCCATTCCCACCGGTCCGAGCCCGACGACGAGGACCGCATCGTTGCCGGATACCCCGACTTTCTCGATCGCCTCATAGACCGTTCCGAAGCCGCAGGCGACCTGAGCCCCATCGGCATACGTCAGTTCATCGGGGAGAAGGACGAGGTCTTTCTCATCACAGAGAATATACGGCGCCATGCCTCCGTCACGCTGCCATCCGTAGGCGGCTCGAAGGTCGCTTGTGCAGCTGATCATATATCCTTGACGGCAGTCATAGCAGATTCCGCATCCGGAGATATGGTAGACGATGACGCGGTCGCCCTTTTTGAAACGGCGCATTCCTTCGCCGACTTCGACGATCTGCCCGCACGGTTCGTGTCCGGCGATGACGTTCTGATACCCTTCCGGGCCTTTGCCGAGGTGCTCACGGTAGATCGCCCGAATGTCGCTCCCGCAAATCGTCGATGCTTTCGTTTTGACGAGCACCTGGCCGTAGCCGGGTTTCGGGATGGGAACTTCTTTGAACTCCACGGTGGAATTTCCCGGTAAAAATGCTGCTTTCATCATGATTGGCCTCCTGCAATCGTTCCATCTTCATCCCAAAGATCGCGCCATGACGCGGCTCCTTCCCAGAGGAATACCTGGCCTTTGATCAAGCGATTGTTGGAATCGACTGCCTCTAACATCGTTAATTCCTCCTCCGTCAATGGGTCGGAGTGGATGCTTTCAAAGTTTGAACGTAAGTTTTTCACCTTCGTGGAGAGGGGGATCGGGATGATTCCGTTGCCCGCCGCCCACTTCAGACAGATCGACGCAGGATGAACACCGTGCTTTTTGGCGAGTTCGACGATGATCGGATGATTCATATCGACCACATCCTCAGCGGTGCGATCGCGCTCGGGGCGATTGGGGCTTCCAAGCGGGCTGTAGCCGATTGAAATGATCCCTTCCTGTTCCATATATGAACGAAGCTCTTTTTGGGCGAAGGTCGGATGAAGCTCAAGTTCCCCGGCAAAGGGACGAATCGAGCAGTCACGGAGGAGCAGGTGCAGCTTCGCCTCGGTCATGTTGCTGACTCCGATATGCCTTACTATTCCCTTTCGCCGGAGCTCTTCCATGCCGCTCCACGTGTCCATGAACTGTTCATGGATATAGGGGACCGCATTGGGATTGCGTTCATCCACATGGGCGAAGGGCGGGTGGTGGTTGGGAAACGGCCAGTGGACCAGGAACAGATCGAGGTAATCGGTTTGAAGATCCTTCATGCTCAATTCGGCGGACTTGATGACATTCGTCTTCCCATGCATGTCATTCCAGACTTTGCCGGTAAGCCATAGTTCGCTGCGCCTGATTTTGCTTGCCGCAAGCACTTCACCGATTTCACGTTCATTGTTGTACACTCGGGCGCAATCGATCATTCGATACCCGATCGCCAACGCCTCCTTCACCGAAGAGGCCATCACGCCGGCGGAAATATGGTCGGAACCGAACGTTCCCATACCGATCTTGGGAATTTGTAACATGTCCATACCTTAAAGGTATCAAAGAGTGAAGGAAATGCAATGCTTGATATACGAATATCTTGTATCGTTTTGCGAATTAACCTATCCTAGATCTATGAAACACATCGGTTTGGATCTTCGCTTTCAAGATGGATATGACATGGAGGTCACCAGCGGAGTCGTCCAATACGCCCGAAGCAAGAATGATTGGATTCTTCGGGGACAAGGACCCTGGTTCTCATTCGGGGAAGATCTTTCGGAATGTGATGGACTCATCGCCCGGATCGAGAGCAAAGAGGCCGCAAAGGAGGTTCACTCCTTTCAGATTCCGGTCGTCGACATCGCCGCGGCGGTCCGCCTGCCGACCCTCGCTCAAGTCCACAACGATGATTATCTCACCGGGAAGCGGGCGGGGTCCTATCTGAAGAGTCTGGGCATCGACCATTTCGGCTATTGCAGCGCCGAAGGCCTTCGGTGGGCCGAGGAGCGCCTGAGGGGGTATCAGGAGGAGGTCAAACGTGACATTTTTCACTTTTCCCGACCGCTGGGGTGGTGGCGCGCCCTCTTCGGCGATGATGAAGACTTGAGCACATGGCTGACCTTACTCCCTAAACCGATCGCGTTATTCTGTTGCAACGATCTTTCCGCATTGAAGGTCCAGCAACAGCTGAAGCATCTTTCGATCGCGATTCCCGATGAGTGCGTCATCCTGGGGGTGGACAACGAGCAGCTCGTATGCGAGCTGGCGAATCCCTCGATCTCTTCAATTCAGATCCAGTGCAGTGAAATCGGCTATCAGGCATCCAAGTTGCTTGATGAGCTGTTGGCGGGAACGGTGAAAGGGGGGATCAGGCGGATCATCGAGCCGGGAGCGCTGGTGGAGCGTGAATCGACCCGCCTGGTGAGCGAGAACGATGAGCATGTCAACAAGGCGCTCCTCCTCATCAAAGCCCGGGCGACCAGCGGACTGACCGCGAGCGACGTGGCTTCGAATGCGACGATCTGTCGACGGGCGCTGGAAATCCGCTTTCAAAAGATTCTCGGAAGCACGATCTGGAAAGAAATCGCCAAAGCGAAGCTCAGTCATGCGACGACTCTGCTGAGGCACACCACCGATTCCATTGAACAGATCAGCGAAGCGTGCGGGTTCGGTTCCACCCATCGCTTCTACACTCTCTTCAAGCGAACCTATCAAACAACCCCGCAAGGATATCGAAACCGGGAGCAGGGACGGAAGTGATGATGAAGGACGTCGTACACAATGCACTCCACGTCGAAGAACGCGAGCAGCTCCTGTTCGCCCGGAGATTTTCCCCATCCGTCGCAAAAGAGCTGAATAAGCATGCACTCTATCTTGCGATGGGGAAGACGAGCGCTTCCGTCCAACTCCGTTTTCTTCGAAACGGACCGGCAACGCTGACTCTTAAGCGGTTTTCCGCTTCGCTCCTTTCCAGACCCGGTCAGATCGATTTTTCCAAGCGGTACGGGGGAGCGCTCGATTTGAGCGAAACGCTCGATATCGAAGTGGATGGAGTGCTTTCTCACAATCGCCTCAAAAACGGAACGATCCGTTTCAACGAAGGTGAAGAAATCACGATTCATCTTCCTAACCACCATGAGGTGGGATGGACCCTCGAGGGCTCGATCGAGCCGATTGAGAATGATGCAGAAACGATTCTCTGTCTCGGGGATTCCATTATTCAGGGGGTGGGGGTTCACCACAGCAGTGAAGGGCTGTGTACCCGGTTGGGTTTGATATTGGGGATGGACGTGCTCAACCAGGGGCTCATGGGAACCTTGGTGAATCCGAAGATGATCGTCCCGCTTGAGAAAGCGATCGATTACGTTCTCCTCGGGTACGGGACCAACGATTGGTCGCTTCGGACGGACAAAGCCGAGTTTGTCGAGGATATGGACGAGCTCTTCAGCCGTCTTCGAACCCTGTATCCGTGTCAGCCGATCATCCTTCTGACACCGCTCTATCGTGCCGACCATGATCGGACCCGACCGCTCGGTTCATTTGAAGAGATCGGATCGATTCTCGGTGAGGTCGCTTCAAGGCATGAGAACGTCACCGTGTTGGACGGAGCGGCGCTTTCGCTGCATGACCAGTTTGACGATGGATTCTTGCATCCGAACGCCCGTTTCATCGAGCATCTTGCTCATCAGATAGCGGATAGGTTTCCTTCAGGAACCGGATCGCGGTCTTGATTCGATCGAAGGCGGCTTCGATCCGGGCTCGTTGGGTTCCGAAGTTGAACCGAATGAAGGAAGCGTACGCATCACCGCCGAACCAGGTTCCGGCGCTGCAGGCGACCCGGGCCCGTTGACCCAGGAAGCGGGAGAGCATGCTGCCGTCCGGGCTGGTTTCCGGATCGTACAGATCGGGATTGGCTTCGGCATCCGCTTCGATGAGCTTCATGATCCTGCCGGCATCGATCAGTCCGATGAACGAGGCATCGGGTTTGAGGAAGGCAAGCTCAGGAAGGTGCCGGGCGAGGTAGTCGGTGATGAACACGGCATTATCATTCAGATAGGTCAAAAGCTCCTCAAGCCAAGGCAGCCCCTTGGCATACGAGACTTGAACGAGGGCGGTAACATAGCTTGCCGGGCGAGTCATCCACAGCTGCCGCAGTCGTTTTTCAAACGCTTGTTTCAAGGAAGCATCGGTAAATAGCGTGACGGAGTAGTGCTCTCCGGCGATGTTGAACGTTTTTGAAGGAGCCATGCACGTTACCGTGTTGGCATTGAGGCTCCTTGCGACGGTGTGCATGCTCACAAACGGTTTGAAGGAAAGATCGGCATGAATCTCGTCGCTGATGATGGCGACATTTCTCGCTTTGCAGATTTGGGCAACCCGGACGAGTTCTTCTTCGCTGAACACGATGCCGGTCGGGTTGTGAGGAGAGCAGAAGATGAGCAGTTTCGCTTGGTCGACGATGGTTTCCAAGTAAGCCCAATCGAGGGTGAAGGTGTGGCGCTTCGAGTCATGCGTCATCGGCCATGGGATCAGGGTCCGATTGTGGAGCTTGACGATCCGCATGAACGGAGCGTAGGCCGGCAGCGGTACGATGACTCCGTCCCCCTCCATGGAAAGGAGCTCGACCGACAGCGAAATCGAAGAGAGGACTCCCGGGGAGATCGAAAGTTCACTCTCATTGATCGTCATTCCGTGGCGGGTTTCGACAAAGGAAGCGAAGATCGTCTTCTCATCGGTGGCTATGGGATAGCCGAAGATTCCATGCTCGGCAAGGGCTTTCGCTTCGGCATGAGCCTCCGGAGGAACGGCAAAGTCCATATCGGCGACCCAAAACGGTTCGGCATCCGGATTGTTGCAGATATTGGTTATCGCGGAAGGGTTCCATTTCACCGATGACGTGCAACGGCGATCGGTCATAGTATCAAAGCTCATTCACGATATTCCTTCTGAAAGTGTGCTTCATGGTTTGGATAATGGCCGGAGGAAACCCGACGGTTGAAGGTGATCGCTTCCTGAGGGCAGCGATGGTAGCACGCGAGGCATCCGGTGCAGTTGGGGAGAAAGATCGGTTTCCCATAGACCATTTCGATATTCCCGGTAGGACAAATACGGTAACAGAATTCACATCCGTCACACGCGGGAGTCACCACGAATGAAGCTTGGGCGCTCTTCTTGGTTTTCTCAAAACTCTTGTCCATCTTATGTTCAAGCATGTAGCGAGTGAACATAGGGCGGAAGGGAGGCCTTATCGTCTCGTTTCCGATCTGCTGGACGATCTTCAGAATCTTCTGTTCGGCATGTTTGTAGTAGAATTCGATTTGCATGATATTGGGTGCGGTGAAAAGGGGGATGTAGGTGCTTGCAAATCGAACTGAAGAGGCGTAGCTGAGCGCGATTCCCTGGTTTCGAAGAAGGATATCGGTAATCGAATGGGTCCATCCGCCCCAGAGGCTTCTTGTGGTGACGGCGTAGAAGTACTGAACGGGGGAAAAGTCGAGCCGGGGAAGGACCGTTTCAATGAACTCGGCGACGATCGGCGGAGGCAAGAAGAAATAGGTGGGGAATACCAATCCGACCGCTTCAGTGAGCTCGATCGTCGAATCGTCCATCAGGTCGGGAATCATGACAAGACGGGCATCCTCAAAGGATATCCTGAGCTTGTTCGCTACATAATAGCTGTTGCCCGTTCCGCTGAAGCAGAGAATCGTATGCTTCATGACACTGCCTCCGGTTCAAAGGATTTCAATCGAGCACAAATGTCAGCGGTATCCTCATCGCTGATCCCCAAGTTTGTGACCAATCGGATGGTGTCGCCTTCCGTGTTCGCCAGGATTCCGATTTTCTTCAGTTGGGAAAGTACCGCCGAACCGGGAATATCGGGAACGGAGAAGAAGATGATGTTGGTTTGAACTCCTTCGAGATCGACATCCGCCCAGCCTGTCTCAACAAGCGCTTCTGCGATCGCCCGGGCGTGGAGATGGTCGTCTTTGAGCCGGTCGACGTGGTGTTTCAGGGCGTATAATCCTCCGGCGGCGATGATGCCGGTCTGCCTCATTCCGCCGCCAAGCATCTTTCGGACCGTCAGCGCTTGACCGATGAACTCTTTCGTCCCGCAGATGATGGACCCGATCGGAGCGCCGAGACCTTTGGAGAGGCAGAACGTGATCGTATCCGCGTACGATGCGTATTCTTTGACGGAGATTCCGGTCGCTGTCTGAGCGTTGAAGATTCGGGCGCCATCCATGTGGACGGCAAGGCCGTTCTTTGCAGCGAACCGTTGAATTCCATCAAGGTTTTCAATCGGATAGCAGTATCCACCGATCGTGTTTTCGATACTGACCAAGGTGGTGGTGGCCATATCATACATTCCCCGCTTCACTTTCCCTTGAAGCAGATCGGCACTGAGGATTCCCCTTGGGGCTTCAATGGGAATGGGAAGGACGCCGGCGATCGCCGCGACGGATCCAATTTCGTGGTGGATGATGTGGCTGTTCGATGAGAGCAGCGCCTCGTTGCCTCTTCCACCGTTGATGTAGAGGGCGGTCAAATTGCCCATCGAGCCGGAGGTGAGAAGCAAGGCGGCTTCTTTGCCGGTCAATTCGGCGGCCAGCGTTTCAAGTTCGGTGGTGGTCGGGTCTTCGCGATATACATCATCGCCGACCTCCGCTTCAGCGATCGCTTTCCGCATTTCCGGTGTCGGCTTGGTGATCGTGTCGCTTCTCAGATCGTAATAGTTCATTGTTTCACTATAGCGAATCAGCGATACAATTTCCAGTTTTAAGAGACCCCCCGACGGGTGTCGGGGGGGATAATCACATCTTTGATCGAATCTACTTGAGGTAGATATCCTTTACCGGGTGATAATCCATCGTGTTTCCATACCAGCCGCCCCACTTGTTCGTGTCGATCATGTTCAAGGTGACATAGTAGTAGAGGTTCATCAGGGCCTGGTCTTCGTTGATCATGATGTCTTCGGCGGTTCTGAGGACTCCGAAGCGTTCGGCAGGATCGCTGACTCGAGCGGCCTCGTTGATGAGGAGGTCGTAAATCTCGTTGGAGTATTGACCACCGTTCATCGCGGTGCCCGTGATGAACATATCCAGGAAGGTGTTCGGATCCTGATAGTCGCCAACCCAACCGGCGCGGGAAATCTGGAAGTCTCCGACGTTCCGGCTGTTCAGGTAGGTTCCCCATTCCTGGTTCTCAAGAACGACGTTGATTCCGAGGTTGTTCTTCCACTCCTGCTGGATGAACTCGCCGATCTGCTTGTGTCCTTCGCTGGTGTTGTAGAGGATCGAAACGGTCGGGAAGCCGGCGCCGTTGGGATATCCGGCCTGAGCGAGCCACTTCTGGGCCTGCTCGATCGCCTCGTCCATCGAATCGAACGGGAACTCAAGCGCTTTGTAGCCGGCCATATCCGGGACGATACCCCAGGCGGGGATCTGTCCGGCCTTGGTGATGCCTTCGATCAGCGCCTCGCGGTCGACCGAATAGGCGAGAGCCTTCCGGACAAGGGGGTTGTCCAAAGGAGCCTTCTCGGTCTGGAAGACGTAGTAGTAGGTGGCAAGCTGCGGAGACTTGTGGAAGTCGTCCCGCATCTCGGCCGCTGCGATCTGGTCGGTCGGTACGTTGGTCGCCCAGTCGGTC
>JAAYQW010000101.1 GCA_012519115.1 Spirochaetales bacterium | reverse complement strand
ACTCTCCGTCATCCTAATTCCCGAATCCGAAAATCCGGGCTCTTTTTGATTCTTAAGAGCCAATCCAACTCGGACGATGCCGACATCTCTTGTTCTTGTCTTCATCTTCGAAATTGACTGGAAGCCCCCTTGCGGGTGCATTCCCTCTCTCATTTCCTTCCCTACGCTAAACTCTCAAAAAACGTCGACTCTTGAAAAGAGCCGAACAGGAACGCATCATAGACTTTTTGAGTAAATGTGTCCAGAGGGTCTAAACAAATTTAACAATTTCAACGAATTAATCGCTTACAGTCCATAAAAATCATAAAATAGTATGTTCATATTCTTTACCTTCAACTTTATCTAGAATCCTATGTATTACAATAACTTAATTACTGATTATGTGATTAAATAAAAGGTGTTGACACCCTCAACCTGTTATTGATATAGTCCAATCGTTGTTGGGGCCGCTAGCTCAGTTGGTAGAGCAACGCCCTTTTAAGGCGTGGGTCACAGGTCCGAATCCTGTGCGGCTCAATAACGTGTCTCCTTCGTCTAGTGGTTAGGACAACGGGTTTTCATCCCGTCAACAGGGGTTCGATCCCCCTAGGAGATGTTTTAGAGGGTTTCCATCAAGGGAAGCCCTCTTTTCTTTGCCTCGAACTCTTGACTTCTGGCGATACTGGCTTTACAAATAAAGGTGCAGGTAGTGGCTGTCCCAATAGGCGTATATCTCCCAACCAGCCTTGGCCACTGCCTCTTGCACCCTTCTTGATTGCAATCCAAAGGATCCATCCACACCCGCTTTCCTTTGGGTTGCAGTCTTTTATTATGAATAAGGAGTTGAATCGATGAATCGTGATCGTCTAAAAACCATCTGTGATCTTGGCGGAGTCTCCGGCTTCGAAGATGATGTCGTGTTCTATCTGCAAGAGGAACTCAAAGAGATCGGGTCCTCATCGATCGACTCGATGCTCAACCTCTATGTCCATCGATCGGAGGCCAAAGAGGGCAAGCCCGTCGTCATGCTGGATGCCCATACCGACGAGGTGGGATTCATGGTCCGCCTCATCCGGCCGAACGGATTGATCGAGTTCACCACGATCGGTGGTTGGGTGACAAGCAATATTCCCGCTCATCAGGTTCTTGTTCGAACGGTCGACGGCACCTACATTGCCGGCATCGTCGGTTCCAAACCGCCCCACTACATCACGGAGAGCGAACGCAACCAAGCCCCGATGATCGAAAACCTGTACATCGATATCGGTGCGTCCTCCCGGAAAGAAGTCCACGACCTCGGTATCCGAACAGGCAATCCGATCGTTCCCAAGGCGGAACTTGAATTCAAAGATGATGAAATCATCTTCGGGAAAGCGTTTGATGACCGCCTGGGGTGTGTCGCAATCGTTGAGATTCTGGAGTCGCTCCGAGGGAAGTCGTTATCGGTCAACCCCGTCGGCATATTCTCAAGCCAGGAAGAGGTTGGACTCAGAGGAGCTCAAGTCGCCGCAAACACCCTTAAACCGGACGCGGCGATCTGTTTTGAAGGAACGCCCGCAGATGACACCTTTGAAAGCGCTGACCGGCAGCAAACGGTGCTCGGAAAAGGTCCGATGCTCCGCTACATCGATTCAAAGATGATCACCAATCCCCGCTTCCAGCGCTTTGCCCTCGATGTCGCCAAGAAGTACGACATCCCGGTCCAAACCGCCGTTCGCACCGGAGGAGCGACGAACGCCGGAGCGATCCACCTTGCCGGAGGGGGTGTTCCCTCGATCGTCATCGGAGTGCCGGTCAGGTATTCCCATACCCACTATTCGGTGGCGAGTCTTGACGATCTTAGAGGAGCGATCGCCCTTGGAATCGCGATTCTTGATGAATTGAATCAGGAAATAATCGATTCTTTCTAACAATTGTTTGAATAATGTCGGAATAAACGGCCTTTCATTTTGACAAACTCGCTCCAACGATGAGATACTGCTTCTATGGAAGCGTTGCGAACTTGTTTCACTGAAATGACCGCATTCTTTGAACAAGGGGCCACCAGATCCCTTGCTTTTCGAAAAACTCAGTTGCTCAACTTGAAAAACGCTCTGCTTGAGCATGAAAAAGAGATTCTTGACGCGTTATCGTCAGATTTGCATAAATCCAGGGTCGAATCATGGACGACGGAGCTGGGAATCGTCATCGAACAGATCACCTACCATTTGAAACGGTTTGAGAAATGGGCAAAACCTCGACGGGTCCGAACAACTCTCTCCACCTTCCCCTCATCTTCATACACGATCGCTGAACCGAAGGGTGTGGTTCTGATCATCTGTCCTTGGAACTATCCCCTGCAGCTGGCGTTGGTGCCGCTCATCAGCGCGGTTGCCGCCGGCAACTGCGCGATCGTGAAACCCTCCAGACAAAGCAAGCATACCACCGAAGTCATTGAAAAGATCCTTTCTTCAATCTACCCGGCCCATTACATCGCCACCGTTACCGAAGGTGATCTCCTTTCCCTTCCGTTCAATCATATCTTCTTCACCGGTTCGACCCGAGTCGGCAAGCTCGTCATGAAGAGCGCAAGCGAACACCTGTCTTCCGTCACCTTGGAACTCGGAGGCAAAAGCCCGACGATCGTCGACGCTTCCGCCAACCTCACTCTCGCCGCCAAGCGGATCATCTGGGGAAAGACGCTTAATGCCGGACAAACATGCATCGCCCCCGACTACGTGCTGGTCGAACGGAAAGTCCTTCCCCAATTTCTCGACCGTCTGAAAGATGCGATCAAAGACCTGTGGGGATTGGATCCGCTGAACAATCCGGATTATCCCTCGATCATCTCCAATACCGCGTTCGATCGGCTCATTGCCCTCTTCGAGGATGGCAGACTCGCCTACGGCGGACAGATCGATCCGAAGCGCAAGCGGATCGCCCCGACCCTCTTGATCGATGTGGTCGAAGCCTCTCCCGTCATGGAGGAGGAGATCTTCGGACCGATTCTCCCGATCATTCCCTTCGATGCGGTCGATGAAGCGATCGGCTTTGTAAAACAGAAACCGAAACCGCTGGCCCTGTATCTCTTCAGTCGAAACAAAGAGACCCAAAAGCGGGTCACCGGCGAGCTCTCCTACGGTGGTGGATGCATCAACGATGTGGTGATGCATCTGGCCAACATCCACCTTCCCTTCGGAGGGGTCGGGCCGAGCGGTCTGGGCTCCTATCACGCCAAAGAGGGGTTCTTATCCTTCAGCCACACCAAGCCGATTCTCAAAAGCCACACCTTCCTTGATGTGCCGCTACGCTATCCTCCCTATACGGGGCGGAGATTAGAATTCATAAAAAGGATTTTTTCCTGACGACGGAGGGACGTATGAAAAAGATTGGAGCACTGCTGCTCATCGGTCTTCTCGGTACCGGCATGCTGTTTGCAGCCCTGAATTTCACCGCTGTTGATGCCTTGTATGACAATGAACAGTACAGCGCATGCAAAACTGAACTCTTGAAGATGCGCACTCAAGCGGTCACAGCCCAAGAAGAAGCGGAAGTCCTGTGGCGCCTCTCCCGAGTGGTGCTCGGGATGGGAGACGATTTGGACAAGAAAGACAAAGAGGGACGCTTTGCCGCATATGAAGAAGGAGAAGAGTATGCGAACCTCTCCATCGCCCGCTATCCCAACGCATTCGCCTACCACTGGAAAGCATCCAACATCGGGCGCTGGGGTCAGACGAAAGGCCCTCTCAACTCCCTTGGGAAAGCAAAAGGAATGCTTGAAGATTTGACGATGGTCGTGAACCACTTCAATATCGATGACTACAGCGAAACGTGGTATGTCCTTTCTTCACTCTACAACGAACTCCCCGGAGCCCCTCTTTCCTTCGGGAACAACAATTGGGCGATCGGCTACATGCGGCGTGCGATGGATACGCTCCCGGTTCATAAACTCTATCCCGGACACTACAAAAAGCTGGCTGAAGAGCTATGGGCACGAAATTGGAGCGCCAGCAAACGCGGCAAGGAACTGGCTAAGATGCAGACGAGCTGGGACAAAGGAGGTTCGAACCTGGAGCGCTATCGCTTCTACGAAGGAAAAGACGGAGGCAAATCCAAACCCTTCTATTCCTCTGTTGCCCTGGATCAGATGAGCGACCGCCAGGAAGCGGAGATGGTCCTCGCCTACCTCGAAGCTAAAGCGAAGAGTTTCACCCCTCTTCTGTCCAGTGACTTGCGAACCTTGGCGGAAATCGCCGAACTGAGAGCCTCTTGGTTGAAATAGGAGTCCAACTACCGCTGGACGATTCATATCATCGATACCCGGCCGGCGATTGCCGGCCGGTATTGTTTGGATAGTGTTCCTATTCCTGTTGACAAGGGAGGGGTTCCTTTCTAATATATGAACAGTTAATCATATAATGATTGGTTTGGGGACATATAATGCATCCGAGTGCACGGAAGTCGGAGAAAAAAGATTGCAGCGAACGTGCTCTTGAAATCGATGAGCAGGCAAACGCCTCAAAAGAAGATTCGTTGTCTCGATCATGGACATTTCGAGGACTTGATTGTCCTTCCTGCGCCCTTGGCATTGAAGAACGCCTGAGCAAAGAGGCCGGAGTAGCTTCCGTACACCTTGATTACGCAAAGAAAATGATCAGGATCACCGCCGAAGAAGAACAATCCTCCTCCTTTTTCGAAAATCTCATCACCCTCGCTCAGCGTATTGAACCCCTTTTTGAAGTGGTTCGCCAAAAGAAGAGCCGAAATCATCCTCTTGAACTCTTTCGTCTCATCGTTTCCGCCCTCTTCTTCATCCTCGCCTTGATCATCCGAGAGCCATGGGCGTACATCGCGAGCTACATCACTGCCGGTTATTCAGTGATTTGGCGTGCGATCCGGAACATTCTCGGCGGCAAGATCTTTGACGAATACTTTCTGATGAGCGTTGCGAGCCTCGGAGCGCTGGCGATCGGCGAGACCGGGGAAGCGGCCGGCCGCCGTCATGTTCCTCTACATCATCGGCGAATACCTTCAGGACGCGGCAGTGGAAAAAAGTCGGAACTCGATTCTTGCGACTCTTGATTTGAAAGCGGAAGAAGCACGGGTCGTTGAAGGCGAGAACGTAACCGTTGTGCCCAGTGAATCGGTTGCGGTCGGAACGATCGTCCGGGTATTGGCCGGGGAGAAGATTCCGCTCGATGGTGTTGTCGTCAGCGGAACATCGACTCTGGATATGAAGAGCCTCACCGGTGAATTCCTGCCCTTGCCGGTTGAAAGAGGAAGCACCGTATTAAGCTCTTCGGTAAACCTCAGTGGAAGCCTGGAGATCCGAACAATCAGGGTCTGGGAGGAATCGACGGCGGCAAGGATCTTCCATCTCGTGGAAGAGTCCTCGGCGAAGAAAGCCCCGACCGAGCGTTTCATCACCACGTTCGCCCGCTATTACACACCGGCCGTCGTCATCGCAGCACTGCTGTTGTTCCTGATTCCTTTCGTCATGACGGGCAGCTGCCAGCCATGGCTATATCGTTCCCTGGTCTTCCTGGTGGTCAGCTGTCCCTGTGCGCTGGTCATCAGCGTACCGCTTTCCTATTTCGCCGGAATCGGAAAAAGCGCGAAGAGCGGTATCATCGTCAAAGGCGGAAACTACCTCGAGGCGCTGGCCAAAGCCGATTGCGCAATCTTCGATAAGACCGGAACCCTCACTACCGGGTCGTTTGCGATCGACTCGATCGACCTGCTTGACGTTGCCTATTCAAAAGAACAGGTCACACACCTTGCCGCTTCATTGGAAAAGCACTCCACCCACCCGCTTGCCAAAGCGTTTGAACCATTTCCCCACGCCGAAGATGTTGCCGACGTGCAGGAACATGCCGGCAAAGGCATCGTCGGAACGATCGCCGATCAAAGAATCGCTCTTGGCAATAACGCCCTCTATGAAGCGTTGAATATACGGATGGATGAACAAGGAGCGCTTCTGATGAGCATCGACGGCTCCCCTGCCGCCCGCTTCAACGTTGTCGATACGATAAAAGGTGAAGCTCCCGCTTTGATGGAGCGTCTTCGGGAGTTTGGATTCACCACGATCGGAATGATCAGCGGAGACAGCCGACAGAGCAGCGCCGCCGTAGGCTCCGTCCTTGGATTGGATGAGGTCCATTCAGCGCTGCTGCCCCACCAAAAACAGGAAAAGATGCTTGAGATGGGAGAACGGTCACCCGATTACTTTTTCGTCGGAGACGGGATGAATGACGCCCCGTCGCTTGCGGCAAGCAAAGTGGAAATAGCGATCGGCAGCGGCGCCAGCGACGCCGCGATCGAACACGCTGACGCGGTCATCATCAGCGATGATCTGACCGAAGTGGGAAACCTGATTTCGATCAGCAGGAAAACCGCCCGGATCGTCCGGCAGAACATCGCCCTTGCCTTGGGTGTAAAAGCCCTTGCGATGATCCTTGCCGCCTTGGGCCATGCGCCGATGTGGGTCGCGGTCACCGTCGATACCGGAGTGACGTTTCTTGCGATCCTCAATGCGTTAAGACTGCTCATCTTCGATCCTTCACGTTGATTCTCCCCCGTATGTATGATATTGTTGCAACGCTTTGCAAGGATCACACGATGAATGAACAACTAATCCGAAATATCGGAATCATGGCCCACATTGATGCCGGTAAGACGACCACTACTGAACGAATCCTCTATTACACCGGAGAAAGCCACCGGATCGGTGAAGTCGACGATGGTGAAGCGATCATGGATTGGATGGAGGAGGAACAGAACCGGGGAATCACCATCACCAGCGCAGCGATAACCTGCTTTTGGAAAGATCATCAGATCAATATCATCGACACTCCCGGCCACGTGGATTTCACCGCCGAGGTGGAACGCTCCCTCCGCGTGCTCGATGGGGCGGTCATGGTGGTGTGCGCCGTCGGCGGAGTCGAGCCCCAGACGGAAACCGTCTGGCGCCAAGCGGATACCTACGGGGTTCCTCGGATCGCCTTCATCAACAAGATGGATCGGCTCGGAGCGAACTTCGACGATGCGGTTGAAGAGCTTCGGAAAAAGCTTCATGCCAACCCGATTCCGCTCTTTCTGCCGGTGGGGAACGAGAACGACTTCAGCGGGATCATCGATGTGCTCAATAAAACCTACCTTGTATATTCCCCGGAAGATCAGGGAAAAACGTTCGCCGAACAACCTCTTCCCGAGGAATATGTCGAAGCGACGGAAACGGCGTATGAGAACATCATCGATGCGGTCTCCTCCTTCAACGATGAGATCACCGAACGGTATTTTGAAGGAAAAGAGATTCCCGTTTCAATGATCAAGGAAACGATCAAGAAGGCGACGATCAAACGGCAAGCGTTGCCGGTCTTTGTCGGTTCCTCACTGAAAGATATCGGTGTGCAGCCCTTGATTGATGGAATCGTCGATTACCTTCCTTCGCCGAACGAGATTCCACCGGTGCAGGGAATCGCGGCAAAGAGCGGGCACCCGGTTGAAGTCCCCTTCAAATCGGATGGTCCTCCGCTCGCCTTGATCTTCAAGATCCAGGTGGATCGGGAAGCAGGCGCGATGAACTACGTGCGGGTATACAGCGGTACGATAAAGAAAGGCACCGCTTTGATGAACATCTCCAGGAAAAAGCGCGAACGAGTCAATCGGATCATGCGGATGTACGCCGATCGGGCTGAAGAACTAAGTGAATTGAAAGCGGGCGACATCGGAGTGGTCATCGGATTCAAGGAAGGACGAACAGGTGATACGATCGGCAGCGAAGGAGCTCAGATCCTGCTGGAGCAGATCCACTTCCCCGTTCCGGTCATCTCGATCGCGATCGAGCCGAATACGATGAGCGACGGCGATAAGCTTCGGAGCGCCCTGAGCATCCTCAGCCAGGAGGACCCGACGTTCTCATGGCGGGACGATGAAGAAACCGGCCAGCTGATCATCAGCGGAATGGGTGAACTCCACCTCGAAGTGCTCGTCAATCGCCTCACGAAGGAGATGAAGATCAAAGCCCGAGTCGGCCAGCCTCAAGTCACCTACCGTGAATCGGTCACCAAAGAAGCTTCGGGCAGTGAAGAGTTCAGCCGAATCATCGCCAATAGGGAACACACAGCCGGCGTTACGATGACGGTCCGTCCCTATCCCACCGGCAATGGAAATCATTTCGTCAACCGGGCGAACACCCGAGGCATTCCCACCGAGTTTGTCGAAGCCGTTGAACGCGGTGTCACCAACGCGTTCATGGGAGGAATCCGCTACGGATACGAAACGTGCAACGTGGAGGTCGCAGTAACCGCTATCGCTTACAATGAATTGACCGCCAGCACCTTCGCCTACGAGGCGGCGAGCGCGATGTGTTTTGACAAAGTCGCTAACGAAGCGAATCCGGTCATCATGGAACCGGTCATGCGAATGACGATCGTCGTTCCGACCCAGTATGTAGGGGAAGCGATCAGCAGTGTCACCAGCCGCAAAGGAATCGTCACTTCGATCGAATCACGCTCATTTACTGAACAGATTTACGCCCAAGCTCCTCTTTCCGAGCTCTTTGGGTATTCGACGGTCTTGCGTTCAGCAACTCAAGGGAGGGGTACATTTTCCTTGGAATTCGACCATTATCAGGAAAAAGGCGTATAATGTTCCGATAAAACCGATTTGACCCTTGCGAATTCGGGCTTTTCATGTATGAATATACGGTAGTGGGTTGAATATTGGTCGATATTCAATGGTATGGTTTTTATATGTTTCAACAGCTGAAGAAGGAGTACAACGTGTCGCGAACATACACATTGCAGGAAATTTTCGCCCGCAACTTAAAGGAGCGGCGGCGAAAATTAGGGTTGACCCAAGCAAAACTCGCTGGAAAAATCGGTGTTTCCACCTCATTCATTACCGAGATTGAAACTTCCAGGAAGGCTCCTTCCTTTTCTACGATTGAAAAGATCGGTCGAGCCCTTGAAATCCCTTGTTGGACGTTCTTTTGCGAAGATGGGGATAAATTCACCGGCGATGTTACCATGATAGATCAATTTGCATACCGGCTTAAACAAGAAATTGCAAAAGTCATCGACCAGACAGTGAATGAAAACCGATAACCGGGCATGAGAAATACAAGGATATCCGGTTCCGGATGCCTTTTTTATGTGCACATTTCAAGGGCTTTTTCTTCGCTCACCGGTTTTGAATAGAGAAACCCCTGGTAGAGCACGCAACCGTTCCGCTTCAAGTAATCGAGCTGGCTCTCCGCCTCGACTCCTTCAACAATCGCAATGTGCCCCATCTTGTGAATCATCCTGATTACATCTCCGAGAACGGCCCGATCCGGTTCCTGCGTGAGGACATGGTCGGAAAAAAGTTTATCAATTTTTACATAATCGACATTCAACTCACTCTCCCGAGCCACCGAGGAGTAACCGACGCCGAAGTCGTCGAGAGCGATTCGCGATCCGAGGTCTTGAAGGGTCTTGAAAATCGAATTGACCACTGTCACGGATGAGGAAGCGCTTGTTTCCGTGTGTTCAAAAACGACCGCTTCCGGGTTCGTGCCCTCTTTGGTCATGAGTGATTGCACGACATTGGCGAACCCCGGCTCAAGAAGCTGAAGGGCAGAAAGATTTATCGAGACCCAGCAGTCGCCGCATCCTTTTTCCTCAAGACGCTTTTGGAATCGAAGCGCTTTCGTGAGGATCTGATATCCAATGGGAACGATCAGATGGTATTTCTCTGCGATGGGAATGAATTCACCCGGACCCACCAGATCGAACTCGTCGCTCATAAGCCGAGCAAGCGCTTCAAAACCGGCGATCGTATTTGTTTGTACAGAAACCACAGGTTGGAAGTCAAGGTACAAACGATCATCTTCCACTGAAGCGGCAATTGAAGACAGCTCCCTCAAGATGCTCGTCTCGCGGTGAATCAGCTCGCTTATCATCCGGTCATAAAAACGGATTGACGGACGCCCGGAATGGGTCTTGGATGCCAAGCCGCTTGTCTGAATCGCCTGATGAAGAAGCTCATTGATCTCAGGATCTTCATTCCAGTCAATTTCGATGATTCCGACTCCCCATCCGACGTGTTCGGAAAAGAGAAGATTGCTCACCTGGCCGATGATCTGGGTCCCAAGCGCCTCAAGCCAGCTCCGGCTCGGATAGGAAGAAAGATAGATTGCAAAGCTATAGTCAACCGGACCATATACCCCAACGGATTCACTCTTGAATTGGGCCAAGATTGCTCCGATCTCCATCAGGAGATTTTCTATATGGGTATGATCAAGTCGAGTGACCGTCTCATACAGGGGGGTGAAGTTGATGCTTATAAGAGCGCTTTCTTGAATCTCCGAGCTCTTTTTGTCCTCTTCCATCTGTCGCTTCAGAGCGCTGCGATTCAACAAGCCGGTCAGCGGAATACGGTCGCTCTCATACAACCGGCTTCGCTCCAGTTCTTTGTAGTGAGAAACATCCAGGATGATTCCTTCAAGAATCGGCGGATTGTCTTCCGTTATCCGTCCGAGCTCAAACACCCATTTATGTTCTCCGCCTTTGGTAATGATCTCGTACTCGAGACGTGCATGTTTCCCATACCTGATCTGTTCATGAAGCCGATCTATCACCTTCCGATAAGAACTCGGCTCGATCATCTTGTTATAATCGAATCCATAGCCACCGGTTAACTCATCCGCGGTATACCCGGTAAGCTCATATGAACCGTTGGTAAGATAGAAGACGGTGAGTTCCTCATCCAAGTGGGATCGATACCCCATCCCCTGCAGTTTTCCCTGCAGTACCTGACTCACCGCCTCATTCGCTTTCAGAGCGAGGTTCTTCTCTTCGGTGATGTCCCGAATGATGCTTATATAATGGAAATCATCATCTTCGGGGAATGTAAGGGAGAAGACCAACGCTTGAACCCATATCTCCTTCCCGTCGCCATGAAGACATCGTTTGTCGAAGGAGTAATGGGTGACGGTCTGTTCCTCAAGCTGTTTCAAGAGCAATCGTTCCTGCTCCCAGTCTTTCGTGTTTGTGCATCCCTCGATCCCTAACCGAATAATTTCCTGCTTCGTTCGTCCTAACATATTTTCGAGCTTCGAATTGATTTGATGAATGACGTGACTGGACGTATTTCCACGCTTGACGAGCCTGGAAACCGCAATTCCTAGGGGAAGTTGAGAGAACAACGCCCGGTAGGAGATTCCATCATGCTCGGTTCGATCGCCGAGACAGTATTGTTGGAATGCCAGATAGATTCCCAGGAGGGGTTCGATGTTCTCTTGAGAGGTCGGACGGGCGATCCATTCAGAGTAGGATGCGCCTTCCTCTTCGGTATCGCAGAGAACGATCACCTTGATATGTGTATAAAATTTGTTTCCCGCCAACAGCGTGATAAGGTCTTTTGCTTCTTCTCCGAGCGCAAGATCGACGATGAGCAGCGTAGGAACTCCTACCTCTTCAAGCAGATCGATTCCAGCTGAAACCCGGTCAAGGTGAACAACTTCGAGAGGAACAAGCGCGCTTTGAATCATGTGCGCATCACGTTCTTGATTACTGATTACTGCAATCATCCAGTCCCTTTATCGTTCAGCATGCGAAAACGGCGCCTACGGCAAATGTACCACAGCGTTTCCTCCAACGCTACTTTTTCCAATAAAAATATCAGATCGTTGGACATTGTCAGAGAGAAGAAATCCAAGAGGTTATTACATCAATCCGATTTCTATTATATAGTATGGACCATCGAATTGTTTGTAGTGTAGGATACTACACGCAACTCTATGCAAGAGCAAAAGAAACCTTTTGACAGGTGCCACCAAAGGAGCGTACCATACCGGTATGCGTTTTGGATTATCGATTGGTGATCGAAGGAGGATCTATGAGTGTTAAAAGCACAGACTTGAGGAACGTTGCCATTATTGGCCACAACGAAACCGGGAAAACAACCCTCGTTGAGCAAATGCTTGCCTATGCTGGGGTTATTTCCCGGGCAGAAACGGTTGAAAGTGGAAAGACCACCAGCGACTACGCCGAAGCGGAGATCGCCAACAAGATTTCCATCTATGCAACGCTCCAGTCAATGACCTGCGGGGACAAGACGTTCAACATCATCGACACCCCGGGAACAGCCGGTTTCATCGGCGAAACAATCTGTGGATTCCGATCCACCGAATCAGCGATCATGGTCGTCGACGGCCGTGTCGGTCCGCAGATCGAGACGATCAAGCTTTGGCGCAATTTGGATGATCGAAACAAGCCGCGGGCAGTATTCATCAACAAAATGGATCGGGACCATGCCGACTTCCATAAAGTTCTTGATGACTTGAAGGAGTCCTTCAACGTCACCTTCGTTCCGGTGGTAATTCCGGTCGGAGCCAGCAGTGAATACAAAGGGGTCGTGAACCTCATTGAAAATAAAGTCTACTATTTCCAGGCGAACGGGAAAGAAAAAAGCGGCGATATCCCTTCCGAATTGGAAGACTTGGTTGAAGAGTATCGCACCGAGCTGATTGAATCCGCCGCTGAAGGTTCCGATGAATTGATCGAAAAGTATTTTGAAGCGGGAACCCTCGAGCCGGACGAGATTCGGCAGGGCTTGCAGCTCGGGTTGAGGGGAAACCGGCTGGTCCCCATCTTCGCCGGTGCTACCGGCCTCGGTTCTGGCATCATTCCGCTGATGAACTTCATCCAGAACAACTTCCCCGACCCGGTAGGTGCGATCGACTGGAGCATCGATAGCGAAGGAAACACCCATGAATTCGTCATCGCCGAAGAGGGGCCGGCTTCCGCTCTCGTCTTCAAGACCACGATCGACCAGTTCAGCGGAAAGCTCTCCTTCATCAAGGTGCTTCGGGGAACGATCAAAGGTGATACCGATCTTACCAATCCGGAGACCGGCAAACGCGAACGTCCGGGCAAGGTGTATCGCATGGTCGGAAAGAAGCTGAATGAAGTCGGTTCTCTGGTCGCCGGAGATATCGGAGTAATCGCAAAGAGCGGCATCACCGCAACCAACACCTCGTTGGTGGAGGGCGGAGATGGTTCGCTCATCTTCAAGCCGATCGCCTTCCCGCAACCGATCTACTCACTTGCGATCTCTTCGGATGACAAGAAAGCTGAAGTGAAGATGAATGAAGCATTGAACAAGATCGCTGAGGAAGACCTGACGTTCACGATCGGATTCAACGAAGAGACGAAAGAAAACGTCGTTGCCGGCCAGGGCGAGCTGCACTTGAACATGATCCTCGATCGAGTGCGCGATCGCCAAAAGGTCACGATCAACACGAAGCTGCCCCGAGTCGCCTATCGGGAAACGATCAGCAAGACGAGTCCGATTTGTGAATACACCCACAAAAAGCAAAGCGGCGGCCACGGTCAGTACGCCCGCGTCCTCATCGATATCAAACCGCTTGAGCGTGGCGAATACTACTCCTTCGAGAACGTCATCAAAGGCGGCGCCGTATCCAAGGGATATATTCCCGGAATCGAAAAAGGCCTTCACGAGCAGATGGAGGAAGGATTCCTTGCCGGTTATCCGATGATGGATATCGGGATCACCCTCCACGACGGCAAGGAACACCCCGTCGACTCGAGTGAAATGGCGTTCAAGCTCGCTGCCAAAGGCGCGATGAAGCTGGCTTTGGAAAAAGCGGGACCAACCCTGCTTGAGCCGATCGTTTCCTTGTCGGTCTTCATCGACGAGGAGTATCTTGGAGATATCCTCTCCGACCTCTCCGGCAAACGCGGTCGAGTTCTCGGACAGGAAGACATCGGTCACCTGATTCTTGTAAAGGCTTTGGTGCCGCAGAGCGAACTGCTCAACTATGCGATCGACCTGAAGTCCATGACCAGCGGGACCGGAAGTTTTGAAATGGAGTTTGACCACTATGAGCCGCTTTCCGGCAAGTTGGCAGACGATGTGATCCGTGCCTACAAGGAGTCCCAGGAAGAGGCATAAGGATCGAGTATCAGGGACAATCAGAAGCTCACTACATTTCTGATTGCATGAGAGTCAATTTGTAGCACTTGGGAGGGGTTCGCCCCTCCCATTTCTTATACTTTCTCAACCCACACTTCATTGATCGGATGCTCTTTTTCGATACCTTTCTTCTCGAAAGAGGTCTCCAAGCGCCAAGGAATCGGATCGGCGAATCCGCCGTGGGGATTCTTGAGGCCGGGAATGGAATCAAACACCTCAAGCATCTGATCGGCGTACTCCTGCCAATCGGTGACGCAGTAGATATACCCGCCTTTGATGAGCTTCCGAGCCAACAGCTCGGCGAACGGCTTTTGAATGAGACGGCGCTTGAAGTGGCGCTTTTTCGGCCAAGGATCGGGGAAGAAGATATGAAACCCGGCGATTGAAGAGTCGGCAATCATGTGCTTGAGCACCTCGACTGCATCAAAGCGCATCATCCTGATGTTATCCAACCCTTCTTTTCCGACGGCGTTGAGAAGCTTCGCGACTCCCGAAAGGAATACTTCCAGACCGATATAATTGTATTCGTTTCGGGTCTTGGCGATATGAGCTGTCGCGGCACCCATGCCGAACCCGATCTCGATCACCACCGGCTTGTCGTTTCCGAAGAGCGTGGAAAAATCGAGAATCTCATCTTTGAAGGAAAGACCGTAGCGAGGCCAATAGGTTTCGATCGCCCTCGCCTCCCGCTCTTTCAGGCTGGCGGTTCTCAGCACATAGCTTTTTATTGTCCGATCGCTTCCGATTTTCCGGGTATCGACCACCCTTAGCTCGGGAAAATCTTTGAAGATTGTTTCATTCATCAGAGTACCTCTATAAAAGCCGCTCCAGATGTTCCATCAGAAAGAGCGCTTTATCCTTCAGGCTCACCGCTTCCACCTCGATATACATGATATTCATCACATTTCGATCAAGCCGCACTTTTTTATTGGAAAGGGCTATCAGGTTCATCACTTTGCCGATGTTCAGATCCGCCACCTTTCCGAATTCGATCCGGACGATTCCTTTACGGTCGCTTAACGTGGTGATTGAAAGCTTGCGGCAGAGGATCTTGATCCGGGCGATATACAGGAGATTCTCCACTTCTTCAGGCACCTGCCCATACCGATCGGCCAATTCGGTTCTCAGGGCATCGAGCTGTTCATCATTTTGAATGGAGGAGATCTTTCGATAGACTTCGAACTTAACGCTCGGAGTCTTGATGTAGGAATCGGGGATGAAGCCGGTGTAATCGAGTTCAAGGAGAACTTGGCGGTCCTCTTCTTTCTCCCCTTCATTCTGAAGAGTTCGAATCGCTTCATCAAGAATCCTGATATACATATCCAACCCGACCGAAGCCACCTGCCCGCTTTGTTCGCGTCCGAGCAGATTCCCCGTTCCCCGCATCTCCATGTCTTTCATGGCGATCTTGAATCCGCTGCCCAGCTCGGTCAGTTCACTGATAATTCTCAGCCGTTTCACCGCCAGTTCATTCAACGAGCTTTCCGGAGGATAGAAGAGATATGCATATCCTTGCCGATTGCTCCGCCCTACCCGACCGCGGAGCTGATAGAGTTGAGCAAGCCCATATCTATCCGCCCGGTCGATGATGATCGTGTTGACGTTGGGGATGTCGATTCCGTTTTCGATGATCGTGGTGGAAACAAGCACCTGGATTCCTTGGTGGATGAACCTGCGCATCTGATCCTCCAACGCGGTGGCTTCCATCTGACCGTGCGCTATATCGATGACCGCTTCGGGAACGAGTTCCCGCAACCGATCGGCGACTCGCGGAAGGGATTCGACCCGGTTGTGCAGGTAAAATACCTGCCCGTCCCGCTCAAGCTCCCGCCTGACCGCTTTGGCGACCAGATACTCATCATACGCATCGATGAACGTTTCAACAGCCCTGCGCTCCATCGGAGGGGTCGCAAGCAGCGACATGTCCCGGATCTTCAAGAGCGACATATAGAGGGTTCGGGGAATCGGGGTGGCTGAAAGAGAAAGCGAGTCGATATTGGTTCGAAGCGTTTTAATCCGCTCTTTGTCCTTTACTCCGAACCGCTGCTCTTCATCGATGATCAATAAGCCGAGGTTGTGATAGAGAAGATCTTTCTGCAGGATCCGATGTGTTCCGAAGAGAACGTCCACCTTTCCCTCGGCGACCTCGACAAGGACCTGCTTTTGGCGTTTCGCCGGAACGATTCGCGACAGAAGGGCGCTTTTGACGGGAAACTCGCCCACCCGCTTCATGAAGGTCCGATAATGCTGCTCCGCTAGGATCGTCGTCGGAGCCAGAAAGGCGACCTGCTTGCCATCCATCACCGCTTTGAACGCGGCGCGAAAGGCGATCTCCGTTTTTCCATAGCCGACATCCCCGCAGACAAGGCGGTCCATGACGATCGGTTTCTCCATATCCTCCTTGATCTCTTCGATGCACTGGAGCTGATCCGCTGTTTCATTAAACGCGAAGGAAGCTTCGAATTGGAGCTGCCAGTCGGTGTCTTCGCTGAACGCATAGCCGGTCGAGTTCATTCGCTTCGCATAGAGGCCGATGAGATGTTTCGCCAGATCTTCGGCGTTCTTTCGAGCTTTGGCTTTTTTCATCTCCCAGCCCATGCCGGCGAGCTTATCCAGCCGAGGGGGAGAACCGTCACTTCCGATATAACGCTGAATCAAATTCGCCTGCTCGATCGGAACATACAGATTCTCTTTATCCGCATACACGATCTTGATGAAATCCCGCTCGCGATCGAAGGAAGAAACCCGATCGATCTTCTCAAAACGCCCAATCCCGTAGTTTATATGCACCACGTAGTCCCCTTCGTTCAGATCGACAAAGGAATCCAGAGGCGTTGTTCTGGTATGCCGAAGCGTCTTGACCACTTCACGTCTTCGGCCAAAGATTTCATGTTCGCAGATCGCCAGCACTTGGAGCGAGGGAATCCCGAAGCCGCCGGAAAGTTCCCGTTCTTCAAAGGCCAGACCTTCGATGGAGGAAAGCATCTGCTCCAGGCGCTGCCGCTGGAGGGTGTTAGAGGCGAAAATGGTAGGCTTCCACCCTTCCTTCAAAAGCGCTTTCAAATCGTCTTTGAGGAGGGTGAAATTACCGAAGTACGATCTTGGCCCCTCAAAGTCGAAGCGATGGTTGCCGCTGGCTCGTCGACTTATGTCGCAGATGACCACTGCGGGATTCTCTTCCACGAAGGCGGGGTAATCCAGCAGAAGCTCATTCGGTTTGACAGCTTCCCGGTTGATTTGAAACACAGTGCGGTAGAGACTTTTCGCCTCGCTCTGCAAACTCTTGTATGAAGTGAGCAGGCGTTCATCACCGATGAAGGCAAGGGCATCCCGGCTTTGAATGTACTCCTTGATCGAAGAGTACTCGATGATTCCGTCCTCATGGAGAATGTTGATCGAGACGCTTCCCACCGTTTCGATCGTTTCCTGGGTGATCGGATCGAAGGCGGAGATTCGGTCAATCTTGTCCCAATCGGCGTAGATCCGATAGGGTGTCGCACCTTCAAAGGGAAAGATGTCCATCACTTCGCCCCGAACGGAAAACTGCCCCATCGCCGTCGTGGAAGGTACTTGGAGGTAGGAACCTTCGGCAAGCCGGCCGGCGATCGCGACCGGATCGAACACTCCTCCCCGCTTCAGTTCGAGCTCCGAGCGCTTGAGCGACGCGGGGGTTATCAAAGGAGATACGAACGTTCTCAGCGAGGTGATGATCATTCCATGCTTCAACGAGAGAATTTCACTGAGCCGATTCGCCTGCTCATACTCGACGTTGTCGACCTCTTTTTCCGCGTACAGGGTACGGCCCGTTGAAGGCAGATAACGGATCTTCATATCCTGCTCCGTCCGTTTGAGCAAGTGTCCGCTTTTGGGGTCCAACGCCAGACCCAGATCCAACAGCAGCGTACGGGCGACTTCTTCGGTGGGGGCAACGATCCAGAGCCGTTGACTGCCGATCCGGGCGATTTGTTTCAAAAACATCGCAAGCGGATACCCTTCGATCCCTTCAACCAGCAACCGGGTATCGGGACCATGGTACGCCTTGTAGGCTGAGCTGGATTTGATATATGATTGGACGGAGTTGGTAATCGGCGTCTGCATAAGCGCCTGTTACCGTACCACGTGAAAAAAGGTTGTGCAAGAGAATGAAAAACGAGTTCCTCGATCTGCTGGCTGAAGAGGTCGTCCGGTGCGGAACCTATGCAAAGGAACGCCAAGGTTCGGTCCTCCGTTCCTTCAAAAATGACGGAACGGTGATCACCGAGGTTGACATGACGATCAGCGACCGCCTCACCTCCTTCATCAAAGCCCATCTTCCTGAGGTGAACATCATCAGTGAAGAAGCGATCGATCCATTCGATGATGAAGCTCCATACACGTTCGTAATCGATCCGATCGACGGAACCGACGGGTACAGCCAGGGACTGCCGACATGGGCGGTGGCTGTAGGCATCCTTGATAAGGAACGAAACCCGGTGGGCGCGATGATCAGCGCCCCCCGGATGGGTCTCGGAGTCGATAATCTGTTTGTCCGCCTCGATCCCGGAAAAGAGCTGCTCCTTAACGGCAAACCGTTTTCCCCGAATCTCCCAAAAGACACGATGCATCAAGTCGCGATGTCCTCAAATGGCCATCGGTTTTGTGACTTCAGCAATTTTCACGGGAAGATCCGGGTCTTCGGATCGGCGATTCTTCATCTTCTCGCCCCGGTGATCTACCCCGAGATCCAGGGCGCGATGAACTCTTCGGTCTTCGTCTGGGATTTTTGCGCCGCCCACGCGGTGCTTTGTCACTTCGGCTACCGTCTCCTGTATGAAGACGGACAACGCGTCACCTACACGGACCGCTTGTTGAAAGAACGGAAGAATACAGGCCGGTTCATCCTTGCCGGAACGATCGCCGGAGTCGTCGATCTGCAGCGGAAGATCAAAGTCGCTGATCGGTAGGAATATACCCTCGATCGACCCAGCTGCGGGCAAGATAGATGCAGGGGGTATCAAGCACCGCTACGATCCATTTCAGGAGATACGTCGAGATTCCGATTTGCAGGAGCACTTCCCACGGATAGACACCAAGAAAAGCGATTGTGGTGAAGATAACCGTGTCGATCAGCTGGCTGATGAAAGTGGAGTAGTTGTTGCGCATCCAGAGCGTCTTTCGCCCCGGTTTCTTTTCTCTCCAATAGGCGAATGCCCACACGTCATGGAGATTGCTCAAGAGGTATGCAACAAGGGAAGCGAGGGCGATTCTCGGCATCAGGGAGAAGATCGCAGTCATCGAACCGTGTACGATATCCGAGGGAGACGGCGTGAAGATCAACGCAAGCTGCATCAGCACGGTCATCGCGACCAAGCTGAAAAATCCGATTCCGACCGCTTTATACGCCTCTTTCTTTCCGAAAAACTCACCGAGGATATCTGTAGCCAGAAACGAGGTCGCATACACGATATTGCCCAATGTCGCTTCCAGACCGAAGAGCGACACGTTCTTCGTTACTTGGATATTCGCCACGATGATGCTGACGGGAATCCATGCGAACAATCCGATCTTCCCCCATAATCGAAAGGCGACCAGGATGAACACGAAGTTGACGACGAGCATTCCGAACCAAAACAATTCATTCATACACTTAGAAGGGTATACTGCAAGAAGCCATGGAAAAACAAGACCTTCTCAGTATAGAGCGTTTCTACAAATTGATGATTCTTGAGATTCTTTCTTCCAAGTCAAAAGCTCTGATCACTTGTCCGAGGAAGGTGTCGCGGACAGTAGCGTAGATTTCGATATCCGGTGTCTGAAGAGCCTTGAGAAAGGATGGCTGCAGCCCCCATCCCTCGAGTTCAATCCGTCCGATTTCATCAAAAACAGCAACACTGCAAGTCGGAAGGTTGCTGACGATCCGTTCATTCGCCCAATCGAATGTTTCTTGAAGAACGAAAAAACGACCAAATCTTCGAGCATTTGGGGTCTGTTCTTCACTGAGGAGCAATCGTTTCTCTCCGCTTGAGAGGTCCTGGATGTGATAGATCGTCTTCTCGATATTTGAGGATGTGATCACCCCGCAATGAGACGCGGGAAGTCTCATTTGAGCTAGATAGCGCGTCTTTCCACCTCCGACCGGCGAGGAAACTAGGGTAAGCTTATTGAACACGTAAAAAACTCTGCAGAACATCGAAGGCCCGCATTGAATCCTCCCGCGAGATGACGAACGTCAGTTCATTCATCGTTGAAACGATTTCAATGACATTGATCTGCTGCCAGGCAAGATGCCGCACCGCCTCATAGACGATTCCCGGAGTCTGAAGAAAGTCCCCGGTGAATACCAGCGAGAGTGCGACAAGATCATCTTCCTTGTTGAGGATCTCTTCATCCTTGGTCAGTTCTTTTATGAGAGAGCGGTATTTCTCACTCACCGCGAGGGAGATTTCATGACTGCCCAGGGTAATATTGAGAAAGTCTCCTTTCTCGGTGGAAATCTGGTTATACAGGGATCCGAGCTTGCCGATGAAGGAATCGCGTCGAACGAGATTGATGTCGAAAATGTTCGTTTTCATGACGATCTGGTAATCGACGTTGGCGGTATCACGAACCAGATTGGATCGCTTCAGATCTTCCCCATAGCGCCTCAGCGCCATAACGATCGCACTGCTTTTGGCCGGCTTTCCGAGGGCTCGTTCGACTTCGTCGCCGATGAGCGCGGCATAGTTGGAAAAGGATAAAATCCCAAGGGTGAGCATCTCTCCGATAAAGGGAGATTTGTCTACGATACGTTTAACACAACTGGATACTGACTCGGCCATTCCATCCTCCTTCTGTTATTATTATCACAAGGCTTAGTATATTACAACAAATCTTCACACATTTTTATCCTTATTACACAAATGTTGCAGAGGCAGACTTCCCTAGTGGTATTCTTTAAGAATACCGGGAAGAATATCCGGGAAATACCACTAGCGATTGCGTTTTACTCTTTCTCTTTGTACTATGAGGGTGATAAGGAGGTGAAGATGCGGTGCCCTCGGTGTTCCTCATTGGAAGATAAAGTCCTCGAATCACGACAGAACGCCAGCGGGAGTGCGATCCGGCGGCGACGTGAGTGCCTCTCTTGCGGGTATCGATCCACCAGCTATGAACGGATCGAAGATAAACCGGTGATGGTGATCAAGCGCGACGGCCGGAGGGAGATGTTTGATATCTCCAAAGTCGGCCGTGGAATCCGCTCCTGCACGGAGAAGCTCTCGATCAGCGAACATCAGATCGAGACCCTGCTTCAGAATATTGAAGACGCGATCATGCTCAAACTCGGTAACAGACGCGAAATCTCATCCACCGAGATTGGAGAAGAAGCGCTTCGGCAATTGAAGACCGTCGATCTGGTCGCGTACGTCCGATTTGCGGCGGTGTACAAGGCGTTCAATGACATCGAGCAGTTCATCGGCGAGATCAAACAACTGGACAAAGAATTGAATTAACGGACATCAAACCATTTGCCGGTCAGTGATTGTTCGATCGCATCATTGAGGTGTTCCGGCTTGAGAATCTCATTGGCGCAATCAAGGGCGAAGTGATCGCTCATTCCGGCGATATAATCGTAGACGAGGCGATCGACGTTTCCATCATGGGCGATATACGCTTGCTCCATCTCCTGCTTGTGGTGATAGAATCCCATCGCCAGCATGTTGCGCTCATCCTTGTAACATTCTTCATCATCGCCGCACTCCGCCAGGAGAGTCTGCAAATAGGAGATGATGAGGGTGAAGAGGCGCTCAAAATATCGCTCATATCCCTCCAGCATCGGGCTTTTGTAGATTTCACGATAGTTGAATTTCATCATCTCTTCGATGACGGGAAAGAGCTCGTCACTGAAGGAGATGCCCTCAACGGGGTTGGAATGAAGAATGATGTCGTTGACGAGCGTATCGATGATCTGCGCATTCGATTTGCCCAGCTTCGCCGCCACCCTTGGCGGAAGCGCTCCTTTGTCGATCACTCCCAGCCGGCACGCATCCTCGAAATCCCGTCCAAGATAGGCGATCGTATCACTGAAACGGACTACCGTCCCTTCATAGGTGGCCGGAAGAATCGCCTGGTTCCGCAGATCTTTCGTCAAATCCCGCACTTCAAAGGTGGGTCGAATCGATTTCACGAGGTGTTCCCCGTTATGAAAGGCGATTCCGTCCCGTACCGCATAGGTGAGGTTCAATCCCCTTCCCTGTTCGCTGAGAAAATCGACCACCCTCAGGGAGTGCTTCTCATGTTCAAAGTCGCCCAAGCCGCTTCGTTCCATCTTCCTGGAGAGAATCTTCTCCCCCGTATGGCCGAAAGGAGTGTGTCCCAGGTCGTGCCCCATTCCGATCGCCCACGCCAGATCGCTGTCGAGACCGAGCCCCTTGCAGATCGTCGATGCGATCGAAGCGACGTGGAGGCAGTGCTCCATCCGGGTGCAGATATGGTCGTTTGAAGGGGCGAAGAACACTTGGGTTTTCTGCTTCAGGCGGCGAAACGCCGACGAGTGGATGATCGCGGTCGTGTCGCGATAAAACGGACCGCGAACATCGACCTCCCGTGGTCGAATCCGCTGCGTCAAAAGCTCGTGGTCGATCTCATTGTGCAACTTCATACCATTCCCCAATGTCCGGTGATTATGATATCATGGAAAAAGTAATCAATTCTAGCGGAGGATCAATGGTTGCAATCTACGCGTTGCCGTTACTGACACTATTGCTGAACTTTCTCGCCTTCGGATCTTGCCTGCGCTTTCTTTTTTCGCGTCAAGGTCTGTACTGGTTCATCCCCCTCCTGCTCACCCTTTTTCTGATCGTCCCGAACGCGCTTACCCTCTACACGGTAGCCAGCAACCCGAATGCGTTTGCCGCTCCCGGCGGCCTTCTTACCTATCAGCCTCTCGGTCTTTCTCTCCTGTGGTACCTGCTCATCATCACCTTTCATTACGCCCTGAAGAAAACGATCCGAATCAATCGCTATGAGGCGGATATGAGAAAAAACCTTCATGAAGCCCGTTATCAGGCGAAGATCGAAAGCCGCCAGCTGATCGATCGGGAAAAACGGCGGAAAGAGCGCTTTGCGGGAAACCGTTCCGTAGTTCCCCGAACCAACACCGCCCCTCTCGCCTGGGTTGAACTGTTTGAGGATTGAGATGGGCCACATCTTCTTATGTGGAATCAAGCACAGCGGGAAAACCACGATCGGAAAGCTGCTTGCTCAACGGTTGGGCCGCCGATGGTATGACCTCGATCAGGAGATTGAAAAGAAGATCAAGGAACCGATTCGGACGTTTTACCGTGTTTCAGGTCAAGAAGCCTTCCAACGGTTGGAGGTCGAAGTGCTGAAAACGATTATCGGAGAGGAGAATCTCGTCATCAGCCTCGGCGGCGGAGCCGCCGACAACGATCCATTGATGAAGCTGATCAAGAAATATGGAATCCTTGTGTACTTATATGTCGAAGAGGCACATCTCCTGAAGCGGATTCTCCGCGGAGGAATCCCTCCATTTTTGGATGAGAATGATGTTGAAGGATCGTTTCATCGTTTGTACGAACGGCGGAATCGACGCTATTCCAAGGACTGCAACCATTTGATACAATTACCCTTCGGCCAAGCCAAGGAGGCGAACGTTGAATTGGTTCTCGATTCCCTTGGTCTGAAGGAGTAAACGTGGGTCACAACACATTCGGCAATCATTTTTCCGTCACCACCTTCGGCGAATCTCACGGACCGGCTCTCGGGGTCATCGTCGACGGGGTTGAAAGCGGATTCGCCGTCGATCTTGAAGCGATTCAAAAAGAGATGGATCGCCGCCGTCCGGGGTCAAACCCCGCCGGAACGGAGCGAAGCGAGATTGACAGACTGGTAGTATTAAGCGGCTTGTATGAAGGCGTCACCACAGGGACTCCGATCGCGATGATCCTCGAGTCAACCAACCAGCGCCCCGGTGACTACTCCCACCTCAAGGATGTATTCCGCCCCGGTCATGCCGACTGGACGTTTCATAAGAAGTATGGAATTCGCGATATCCGCGGCGGAGGCCGCTCAAGCGGGAGGGAAACCAGTGCCCGGGTCGCCGCCGGAGCGTTGGCGAAACAGCTTCTGGCCAAACGGGGAATCACGGTTCAAGCGGGAGTCGTCCAAGTGGGCGGCCTTGTCGCGACGAAGCGCGATTGGGAAGATCCCGATCCGATCCTCAACTGTCCCGATCGGGAAGTGGCCGCCTCGATGGTCCGACTCATCGAAACGGTCCGAAAGGAAAACGACTCGATCGGAGGGGTCATCGAATGCATCGTCCGGGGAGCTCCGGCCGGTCTCGGGGAACCGGTGTTCGGAAAACTCGACGCGCTCCTCGCCCACGCGATCCTTTCAATCGGAGCGGTAAAAGGGATTCAATTCGGCGACGGGTTCGCCTTGTCCGCGATGCGAGGCAGCCATGCCAATGATCAGCGGACCAAAGACGGGTTTTTGAGCAACCACAGCGGAGGCATCCTGGGCGGAATCTCCAGCGGTCAGGAGATCGTTTTCCAAGCCGCGATCAAGCCGACCTGCTCGATCAGCATCGAGCAGCGGACGGTTGACAAAGAAGGAAACGATGTAAGGCTGACCGTTGCCGGTCGCCACGATCCGTGTATCTGCGCTCGAGCGGTCGTCGTCATCGAAGCGATGACCGCGATCACCCTCCTCGATCTCTATTACACCGCCTTCGGGAAGCATGCATGAAAGATACTCCCTTGATCGTCCAAAGTGACCGCAGCCTCCTTCTCGATGTCCACCACAAAGACAGCGAAGAGTGTCGGAAGGATCTGATCCGTTTCTGCGAATTGGTGAAATCTCCCGAACATATGCACACCTACCGGATCAGTGAGATCAGCCTGTGGAACGCCTCGAGTGAAGGTCTCGGCGGGGATGCAATCGTTGAAACGATCAGAAAATGGTCAAAGTTTTCTCCACCGGAGAGCGTGCTCTTTTTCGTTCGGGACATCTCCAGCCGATGGGGATCGCTGGTTCTTACCGAAAGCGATGATGAAAACCATTATCTGCTGACGGTTTTGATTGAAAAGATCCGGCTGGAAATCAGACATCGAAAGGAGTTGATGAAGCTTCTCGTCGTCAAGGACGAGCACTCCTTCCTCGTTGAACGGTATATGCGCGGCGAGCTCAAGCTTCGCCTCATCAAGCTCGGCTACCCGGTGGATGATCAGATTCCGCTTTCCAAAGGTCCTCCCCTTCTGTTTGACAAGCGCAAGGCCACCTTGGAAGGGGAGCCGTTCGTCGTTCGGTCATACCAGAGCCAAGCCGCGGATGCCCTCTTGGGGGATCTTGGCCGTGGTCGCGGCTTCGGCACGATCGTCCTGCCCTGCGGATCGGGAAAAACGATCGTCGGCCTGGAGATCATGAGCCGACTGAAAACAAACACCCTCATAGTGACCACCAACGTGGTGGCGGTTCACCAGTGGATGAGGGAAATCCTCGACAAGACTACGTTGACGAGCGAAGATGTCGGTGAATATACCGGCAATCTGAAAGAGCGGAAACCGGTGACGGTGTGCACCTATCAGGTTCTCACCTACCGCAAGAGCAAAACCGCTCCGTTCGCTCATATGGATCTCCTGACCAAAGGCGAATGGGGCCTCATCATCTACGATGAAGTGCACATGCTTCCCGCGCCCGTTTTCAAAGTAACGGCGGAGCTGCAGGCGACGTTCCGAGTCGGCTTTACCGCCACCCTGGTCCGGGAAGACGGACGCGAGGATGAAGTCTTCAGCCTGGTCGGACCGAAGCGCTACGACGTTCCATGGATCGAACTTCAACAGCAAGGGTTCATCGCCCAAGCGTACTGCCATGAAATCCGCTTGGATCTGCCGAAAGAACTGGAGCTGGAGTATGCTCTGGCCACCAAGCGGCAAAAGTATCGAATCGCAAGTGAAAACCCCCTGAAGATTGATGTGGTCCGTTCGCTCATCGAGCGTCACAGCGATGATTTCATCCTGATCATCGGCCAATACATCGACCAGCTCGAAGAGGTGGCAGAGCTCTTCGAGCTCCCGATCATCACGGGAAGCACCCCAAACGCGAAGCGGGACGAATTGTATAGTGTGTTCAGAAGCGGGGAGATTCGGATTCTCGTCGTCAGCAAGGTCGCAAACTACGCGATCGATCTGCCGGACGCCTCGGTCGCCATCCAGATCTCCGGAACGTTCGGCTCCCGAAGCGAAGAGGCACAGCGCCTCGGGCGAATCCTTCGACCTAAAGGCCGATCATCGTTCTTCTATTCGGTGATCACCCGCTACTCCAGTGAGGAGGAGTTCAGTGCCAATCGTCAAAAGTTTCTTGCCGAACAAGGCTATAGTTATGAAATCGAGGTGTGGGAATGAGTCATGAACAGCTGAAAACACTCCTTGAGCAGTACAATGACGAGGAATACTTCTTTTTGGCCCGGAACTATCTTGGCCTGATCGAGTCACCGTTTCATAAAGAGCATATCACTTCACGGCTCGTCGCCTTCTTCGCGCTTGAAGAAAACCGGAAAAAGATTCTTTCTCTTCTCGATTCCTTCGATCAAGCGATCATCACCGCCCTGCTCTTCAGCGGACCCTTGCGCTTCGAACAGCTGGCGACTCTCCTGGAGGGGTTCCATCCGTACGGCAAGCTGCTGCTTCGGGTCGCGAACCTGCGTGAGCGGATGATCATCATCGCGACAGACAAGATGCTGGTTCTCAATCCGCTGCTGGAAGAGCACCTTTACCGATTCGCCAGTCTGACACCCCTTTTCGGAGCGGAAGACAGCACGATTCATATCTACCCCTTCAGCTATCGCGAATTCCTTCAAGCGATTCTTACCTTGGCGGAACGACCGAGCCGCTCCTTCTTCCGAAAAGAATATGAAACCCTCTTTCCGACGATACAAAGCGTCGATCTTCCCGCGATCTTTGAAACGATCCACACGAGTTTCATCAAACTTGGAATCATCATCGAAGACCCTCATCGACGGGTCAATTGGCAGCGCGCTCATGATCTCTTTCTTCTGGATGACCGCCGGTTGAAGGCGATGATGCTCAGCAGGCATTTTGAAGGCGATAAAGAGGCCGCCTTGAACACCTGCTGCAATGATGTCGTCTGCATCCTGGAGGATGTCGAAACGCTTTCCACTTCCGGCCTGGAGCGGCTAAGCCAGGCTCTTTCCCTCAAACATCACATTAAAAGCTGTGACCTTGCTTCGGTGCTGCTCGGTCTTGGACTGCTGGTCAAAGCAAAAGGAGCATACCGCCATGTCTTCTACTCCCAAAACGAACAGGCCGCCTCCTTCGTCGTAGACAGCGACTACTCGGTTTCTTACCTCGGATCTTTGGACGCCGACTCGCTTCTCTTCCGCTTTGCCGCCTTGGAGACCCTCGATCGGACCCGACTGTGGCGAATCACCGAAGAACGGTTGCGAAGCGCGTTGGATGGAGGGGTCGGCTATGATGAGATCAAAGCATATCTGCGAAAGCATGTGAACGGGACACTGAACACCGCTTTGGTCAAATCTCTAGATCTGATCGCCGAACGGAGCAAGCAGGTTCAGATCTATGACGGTCTCGTCTTGCATACCGACGAGCGGGTCAGCCGGATCGTCGAACAGCTGCCGGCTCTCCAAGAACATATTCTCGATCGTCTTTCGCCCACGATCTTCCTGATGAGCCGAGCACAGGAGCGATTATGGCGGCAGATCCTTGTCCAGGCGGGGCTGAGTCTCGGTTCGACCAAAGGCGAGCTTGCCCACACGAGCGAAGCGGAAACGCAAGAGTATCCCGCCCTTGATTGGCCGGACGATCTTCAAAGACCGAAAAGGATTCAAAGAACGGTGGAGATTCCTCCTGTCATGCGGGATGAGACGATCAGGGAGGCGATCATGAAGAAGAACTATCCCAAAGAAGCGGAGGAGGATCTCCTGGAGCGCTTCGAAGAGCGCCTGATCATCAGCAAGACCCAGCTTGCCCCCCAGATTCTCTATACGAGAATTGAAGCGGGCGGTTTTGATTACCAAGGAAAAATCTCACTCGCGAAGCAAGCTTCCTCGAAGGAAGGAACCGTCGTCCAGCTCTTCATGGGTGGCGAGGAGGTGATGGCCTTGGCGTTGGAGCTTACCTACACGCCCAATAAGGAAGCTCTCTTCAAAGTGGCGATCCTGCCTCAGATGGAAACCCGGGTGATCCCGCTATCGAAAATCTTCCTGCTTCGCCAGATAAAGATGCTCTTTCTTTAAAGATTGAGGGGAATCCAGTGAGGAAAGTGATACCCGCAGAACGCTTCGAACTGTAGCTTTCCCTGCTCGATGAGCATCTCTTTGCCAAGAATGAGCTCGCATCCCGCCCTCTTCGCAGCTTGAAGAAACGCCGTTTCTTCCGGTTGATAAATCAACTCGTAGGCGAGCTCTTTGCCGGTGAACGCAAAGGAGGGAATCGGGTTGATCCCTTCCAGCTCCCCCATCCCGACGCTGGTGGTCTGGACGACCAGATCGACACCTCCTTGATACAGATGGGCGTTTTCCAATGAGTCGTATCCGCTCATCGTCTCCTCACTCAGCTTCTTGGCTCTCTCCACCGTTCGATTGAGAATCGTCACCTTCACACCGTGGTTGATCAAGGCGTATACGATCGACCGGCTCGCCCCTCCGGAGCCGACGACAAGAGCGCTTCTGATCGAACCGGAGGCGATACGGTCCTGAATGGGACTCAAGAAGCCATAATAGTCGGTATTGATCCCTTTCCACATCCCTTGAATCCGGACTACGGTGTTGCACGAACCGATCTGTTTGACTTCCCTGCTGGTCTTGCCCAGATAGGGTACGACCGCTTGTTTGTGAGGAATCGTTACGGAGAAGCCGCGAATCTTCAAAAGCTCGGCGAGCTTGAAGAAGGATCGGACGGAGTCGACCAGAAAGGGAACATAGACGGCGTTGTACCGGATCGCCTCAAAGCCGCGGTTGTGGATTTTCGGCGACGAGGTGTGATAAACGGGGTTTCCGATGACTCCGTAGATATGGGTGTTCCGATCGATCCGATCGGCGTGATACACCTCGCTCATCTCTCTCGGGCCGAGATGACCGAGGACGGCTTGGGTATCGCTGACGAAACTCAGCATCGAGCCGAGGCGTTTATAGAGGATTCGCGTGGGAATTCCCCACTGTCCCATTCCAATGATGATTTTCTCTTTGAGGTGGGCAAGCTGTTCTTCCACCTGGAAAAGCATGATCACATCCAAGAGCGATTGAGGGGTCACCGCCACTTTGGGGATGTCCCCTTTACCGGCCAGGCGATTGACTCGTCCGAACAGATCTTCGGGAACTCCTCCAAAATCATGATAGGATCGAATGATCCGGATATTTCGCGCTCGCAAGCTTTCTTCAAGGTCCACCCGGCCTTCAAAGAGGGGATCTTTGCATTTCAGGTCGCTTTTCTTCACATCCTCTTCGATATCAACATATGCCCAACTACCCTTGGCGGCCTCATAGAGGGTTTGAAGGCGTTCTTTTTCATGTTTGGTGCACAGTCCCCCGTCACTTTTTCGACGATAGGTGAGAATGAGGGGAAGATCGACCATCGAGGGAAAGACCGATGCCACTTTCAATTCATGTTCATCAAGATAATCGAGACGTACTTCGGCGGCGCTGATCCATGAGCGGTTTTTCTCCACCAATGCTTTGTTTTCAGCCAGTGTCGAAGCGGTGAGCGTTAAGCAAAGCACGACAAACCTCCTGTGGATTGTCATCGCGGGCGCGGGTGTGGTAGACTCCATCATAGCGCCTACAGCAGGGCTAATCAACACCCGCTTGGCCAAGGGAGAAGGAGTTTGGCTACCTTACAGGTACAGCGGTTATCCATTGCATTTGCCGATCGACAACTGCTGGATGATATCTCGTTCACGCTTTCAGAGCGTGCCCGTGCCGCATTGGTCGGGGCGAACGGGAGCGGCAAATCCACCCTTCTGCAGATCGTCGCCGGACTGATGAGTGCGGATATCTACGAATATGCTCAGCCGAAAGACATGCGGATCTCCTACCTTCCTCAAAGCGATATCGTCTTGGAGGAGGGAACTGCGTATGAACAGGTTGAGCTCGCCTACGATCGTTTTCTTCCGCTTGTCGATGAACAGCACGCAATCGAAGAACGCCTTGCCCGGGGTGAGCTTTCCGATTATCTCCTTCAGCGGCTTCATGAGATCCAGGAAGCCCTCCTCGGGGAGGGATATCATGATCGAAAGACGGAGATCGCGATCATTCTCAAAGGTCTCGGGTTTCATGACGGCGATCTTCACCGCCCCTGCAGCGAATTTTCCGGAGGGTGGCAAATGCGGATCGCGCTGGCAAAAGTCCTGGCGGAGAAACCCCACCTCCTGCTGTTGGATGAACCGACCAACTACCTCGACATCGAAGCCCGCTACTGGCTGAGAAACTATCTCAGGGTATATCCCGAGTCGGTGATGATTGTCAGCCACGACCGCTCCTTCCTGGATGAGACGATCAACGAGGTGTTCGAACTCTTTCAGGGTCAATTGAAGCGATACAAGGGAACGTACAGCCAATATGAGAAGCAGCGGGAGAATGAGATCCAAAGCCTCATCCACGCCTATGAACAACAGCGGGAAGAGATCAGGAAGCAGGAGGTGTTCATCGAACGCTTCCGGGCGAAAGCTTCCAAAGCCCGTCAAGTCCAAGGTCGGATAAAACAGCTGGAGAGGCTGGAAATCATTGAAATCCCGGAGCACCTCAGAAATCTTTCGTTTTCCTTTCCCCCTGCCCCGCACAGCGGCAAGCAGGTGTTGAAGATCGAAGACCTCACCAAGCGCTACGGTTCGCTTACTGTCTTCGAGCACTTCGATTCGATCGTCATGAAAGGAGAACGAATCGCTGTCGTCGGAAAGAACGGAACGGGAAAATCGACTCTTTTACGGATTCTTGCGGGAATCGACACCGATTACCGGGGAAAGCTGACCGTCGGATCGGGAGTTCAGATCGGGTATTTCGCCCAGGATGCCAAACAAACCCTCGATGATTCGAACACGGTCCTTGAAGAACTTGGCAGCGTGGCTTCGACCGCCGACATTCCCCGGCTGAGAACATACCTCGGTTCCTTTCTCTTCAGCGGAGATGACGTATTCAAACGGGTTGGAATCCTAAGCGGCGGAGAACGCTCCCGTCTGGCGCTCCTCAAGACGCTCATGCATCCGGCGAATCTGCTGATTCTGGATGAACCGACGAGCCACTTGGATATCTCGGCGAAGAATGCGCTCCTTCAAGCGATCAAGGAATATGATGGAACCTTGATCTTCGTCAGTCACGACGCCCATGTCATTCAAGAAGCAGCGACAAGCATTCTCTATCTGACGGAAGAGAATCCCCCCGAACTGTTTAAGGGCGATTGGTCGTACTTCAGCTATCGGCTGGAACAGAAAGAGGCGGTGGCGGTCGAAACGCCGAAAGAAGAAAAAAAGCCGGCTCGCTCCTATCGCGTGGAGAAGCAGAAGCATAATCGCCTTGTCTCGCTTCGCCGCCAAGCGGAAGCATCTCTGGTCCGACACGACACGATCGAGACGGAACTCAAAGAGGTTCAACGATCGATGAGCCAAAGCGAGAACTACTCGGTTGAAGAAAAGATCGTGAAATTGGTAAACGAGGAAGAACGGCTGCGGAAGAAACTCGCCAAAGAGGAAGCGTCGTGGCTCGCCTTGGAAGAGGAGCGGATGAAGTTGGAGGAAGAGCTGTATGGGTAAGACGATCATTCTGGCATCAAAATCGTTGGGAAGAAAACTCCTGTTGGAGGAAGCGGGGTTCGATGTCCTGATTCAGCCCACCAAAGCGGATGAAGAGCACCAAAGAGAAAGTGTCGAGAAAAGCGTCCGATTGCTGGCAAAGCGCAAGCTTGAAGCATTTCTTCAAACCCGGCCTGCCCCCGCTCATCCCGTCATCGCCAGCGATACGCTCCTCGCATTCGATGATATTGAACTTGGCCAACCTGAAAACAGGGAAGCCGCCTTTTCTCAGCTGAGGCTTTTAAGCGGAAAAACCCATCATGTGTATTCGGCGTGGGCGTTGTGGGCGGACGGTCGGATCCATCAGGGATGCGACCGATGCGCGGTTACGTTCAAGAACCTGAATGATGACGAGATCAAAGCCTACCTTGATACGGACGAATGGATCGGAGCCGCCGGCTCCTATCGCTATCAAGGCCTCGGGAAAAAGTTCGTCAAATCCGTCAGCGGGGATGAAAGCACGGTGATAGGCTTGCCAATGAATCAAATTTTTGGGATACTAGCTGAAGCTCTGCCGGACTGGTAGAAAAATCTCCACCGCAAGGTGTGTAATAGGAGAAGGGTGACGTGCTTTTGGTGCGTCAATGAGGAGGATTATGTCCGTAGTAACTATGAAAAGCCTGCTTGAGTCAGGCGTGCACTTCGGCCACCAGACAAAACGGTGGAACCCGAAAATGGCCCGTTTCATCTTCAGTGAACGAAACGGTATTCACATCATCGATTTACAGAAGACCTCAGCGTGTATCATTGAGGCGTATGACGCGGTAAGAAGCGTCGTCAAACAAGGAAAGACCGTTCTCTTTGTCGGAACAAAGAAACAAGCCCAGCAAGCGATCGAGACCGAAGCTCAGCGCTGCGGCATGCCGTATGTCAACCATCGTTGGCTCGGCGGAATGCTCACCAACTTTTCAACGATCAAGAAATCCATCGCCACGCTCAAGAAGATCGAGCGAATGGAAAATGACGGTACCTTCAATGCGTTGACCAAGAAAGAGATCTCGCTCTTGGAGAAACAGAAAGAGAAGCTCGAGAAGAACCTCGGCGGCATCAAAGACATGAAGGAACTGCCCGGAGCGATCTTCGTCATCGACACGAAAAAGGAAGCGATCGCGATCGCCGAAGCGACCCGTTTGGGCATTCCCGTCATCGCCGTCGTCGACACGAACTGCGATCCCACCTATATCACCTACCCGATTCCGGGAAACGATGACGCGATCCGAGCAATCAGCCTGTTTGTCGAAATCATCGCCAATGCGGTCATCGACGCCGACAATGAAGCGGGAATCCAGATCATCGAGAGCCTTGGTGATGATGAGCCGATTGAAGAGCCGGAAGTCTCCAAAAAAGACGACGATGACGACGAAGCCATCGTCTACTCCACCGATGACGATGCCGATTATTCCAAGTTTGAAGACGAGGAAGATGAGGAAGATGCTCGCATTGATGAGGATGACGATGAAGACGAGACGCTCTATAACGACTAAGGAGAAGCATATATGGTAATTACCGCTGATTTAGTGAAGAAGCTCCGGGATGCCACCGGTGCCGGAATGATGGATTGCAAGAAAGCGCTCACCGAAGCGAACGGAGACTTTGCCGAAGCTGAGAAGATTTTAAAGAAGATGGGCCTCGCCGCCGTGGCGAAGCGCCAGGACCGGGCGACAGATAATGGCCGGGTGTTCGTCAAGGTCGCAAAGAACAAAGCCATTCTCATCAACCTCACCTGCGAGACGGACTTCGTCGCGACGAACAAGGAGTTCATCGCCCTTGGCGAGAAGATCTGCGACGTCGCTCTTGAGAAGGGCTACACGGAGATCAACGATGAGCTGAACGGGATGGTCAACGACCTCATCTCCATCATCAAGGAAAACATGAGCCTCGCCAACCTCACCGTGTATGATATCGCTGCCGACGAGCTGGCAGCCGCCTACACCCACGGTGAAGGATCCCTCGCCGTGTTGGTCAAGATCAAAGCGGGCGATTCCGCGGTCTTTGAAAAAGAAGAAGTCAAGGAGTTCGCCAACGATCTTGCCCTGCACGTCGCGGCGTTCACCCCCTCTTACCTCAGCCGGGAGAAGGTGGATGAGAAGTACATCGCCGAACAGGT
>JAAYQW010000100.1 GCA_012519115.1 Spirochaetales bacterium | reverse complement strand
TCGGCTCGGAGAGGTCTTGGAGCACTTTGGAGACGGCGAAGACCCAAATCAGGTTTTCAATAAAAGCGATTCCGAACGTAATCGCTCGTTTACCTCGAATGATCATCACCTGGCGAATCGTTGAAAGTGAAACATCAACCACTCGGGCGCAGAAGATCATCAAAGAGAGTAATAACGTTTCAGTACTAACCATGACACTTCCTTAAAAGAGCTCAGCATAGAGGGCGATAACGGCCTCTTTCTGTTTATTCTGAGGAACACCGAGCAACAGAGTATTTGGTGAGCTGCCGACACTGAGGAACAACAGCTCGATTCCCCCTTCCGCCAGCGCTCCGGTCGCCTTCGATGTCAATCCTTCCAACCGACTTGAACCCTCGCCTATCACGCCGACGATTGCAATATCGGTAGTAACGGTCACTTCGTCAAGCTCAAACTCCTCTTTAAGACGAGCACATAAGGAAACAAGAATCTGTTCGTTCGCCTGGCTGGAATCAAAATACCATGCAAGTGAATCGATCCCCGAGGATGTGAATGTCGGATGGACTCCGAAGACATGGAGCATCGTCAACAACCCCTGACGGATTCCTACCTTCTTCAGCAACAGCAGTTTCTGAACCACGATGCGGGTGTATCCGCCTTTGGCGGAAACTCCGGCAAGCGGTGTGTCGGCGTAATCGCGGGAAGCGCGAATCCAGGTTCCTTCAGCGGTCGGGTCGTTCGTATTCTTTATATTGATTGGAATCACATGATGATACAAGGGAGCGATCGCTTCCTCGTGGAACACATTTGCTCCCACTCCCGCCAACGCCCGAACCTCCTGGTAGGTAAGCTCCTGAACAACTTTCGCATTCTCGACAAGCCGGGGATCGATCGCATAGATTCCGGAAACATCCGTCCAGTTCTCATAGACATCGGCACCAACCGCCCGAGCAAAGACGCTTGCGGTGATATCGCTCCCTCCACGACTGAACGTTCTTATAATCCCTTCATTGTCGCTGCCATAAAATCCCGGGATCACATAGCGCTTCTTCGGATCGATCACCCGGGCGATCTTCTCATAGGAAGAGGAAGCTACCGTTCCGTCGATGTCGATCGTGATAAGATCCTGAGTATCCAAGAACTCCCATCCGAAAAAGGAGGCCACCACTTTAGCGGAGAGGTATTCTCCCCGGCTGGCGGCGTAGTGGCTGCCGGCACCTTCATTGATCTCCGCTTCAATGCGTCGAAAAAGAGGATCGAACTCGGTGCGGTCAATCTTCAGATCATCCAAAATCGTGCTGTAGCGCTCGACGACCTTTTCAAAGATCGGCTTACACGGTTTGCCCTGATCGACCAGCGCGGCGCACCCGTAGAGCATGTCGGTGACTTTCTCATCATCGGATCTTCGCTTTCCCGGAGCGGAAACGATTACGATTGTTCGTTTGGGATCACTGTCAACAATCTGCTTGATCTTCCTCAGTTGTGCGGCATCTGCAACGGAGCTGCCACCAAATTTACATACTATCATCTCGGACTCCTGTTCGATTTCTGCGCGTATTGTAGAGGAGGCAACGTTCTTGTTCAAGACAAAAACAAATTGCTGACAAGGTCCATGGGTAATGATATCGTGAAAGCAACGAGGTACATGATGCAGGACACACGTCGATCGATCTTTGCATGGGCTTGGTATGATTGGGCAAACAGTGCGTTTGCCACCACGGTAATGGCCGGGTTTTTCCCTGTTTTCTTCACCGCATATTGGGCTGTAGGCTCCTCCACCGAGCAGGGGACGTTTTTCTTAGGAGCGGCAAACTCCCTCGGTTCGCTCATCGTCGCCCTTTTGGCACCATTTCTCGGTGCAATCGCCGACTGGGGAAGTTACAAAAAACGGATATTCACCTTCTTCACCTTCCTTGGAGCGATAATGACCGGATCGCTCTTCTTCTTGAAGATGGGCTCATGGCCGCTTGCCGTCCTGTACTACAGCCTCGCGGTCGTCGGCTTCAGCGGAGCGAATACGTTTTATGACGCTCTGCTCCCCTTTGTCGCCTCGGAGAAGAAAGTCGATTACGTCTCATCGCTTGGCTACAGTCTAGGCTATATCGGCGGAGGACTTCTGTTTTTAGTGAACGTTCTGATGTACCTCAATCCCCATTGGTTCGGCCTGCCCGATGAAGCGACCGCCATCAGGGTGAGCTTTGTCATCGTCGGAGTCTGGTGGCTGGTCAACACGATTCCTCTGTGGCTTTGGGTAAAAGAGGAAAAGGCGGAGGAAGAACTCACCGCTCGTGATTCGATTAAAAAAGGACTGAAGCTGACGATCAATACGATAAAGAGCTTTCGCCAGCTCAAGACCATAGCGACCTTCCTGCTTGCCTACTGGCTCTACATCGACGGAGTCGATACGATCATCAGAATGGCAGTGAACTATGGAACCGCATTGGGATTTCCCAGCGAATCGCTGATCATCGCACTGTTGATCACCCAGTTTGTCGCGTTTCCTTCCGCATTGGCATACTCCTACTTCGGAAGGAAGGTCGGAATAAAGACCGCCCTCAAAGTCGCAATCGGAGCATATGCCCTGATCGCGATACTCGGGTTTTTCATGACCAAGACGATTCACTTCTACCTCTTGGCAGTTGCAATCGGGTTGTTTCAAGGGGGAATCCAAGCCCTCTCCCGCTCCTATTACACCAGGCTCATCCCAAAAGAGCAAAGCGCTCAGTTCTTCGGTTTCTTCAATATGCTCGGAAAGTTCGCCGCGATCATCGGTCCTCTGTTGATGGGCACGATTACGTTGCTTACAAAAAGCAACCGAGCGGGAATTGTCAGTTTGATCGTTCTCTTCATCCTTGGGTATTTTTTCTTAGGAAAGGTCGACGAGAAGAAGGGCAAACAGGAAGTCGAGGCGTTCATTCGGAACATTGAAGTGTAAAGACTTAGATATAAAAGTGGTTGAACAATCTTATCCAACCCGATATCCTGAGTTCCGCAGCAAAAACCGCAAAAGAGGCTTCTAACTAATTGCACTATGGGCAATTAAGCTGAAGCCTCCAGTCATAATATCCGGTCAATTGTAGTATATCAATAAATATCCTTCGTCTTG
>JAAYQW010000099.1 GCA_012519115.1 Spirochaetales bacterium | reverse complement strand
TGACGATGACCTGCTCCGCTTCCTGTTCGTTCACCAGCTTCGCGGCGATCCGTCCGCCTTCAAGATCGTCTCCCGCCACGAACGAGAGGGATGCATCACCGGGAATCTGGTTGATGATCACACAGGGGGTCTGGCTGGCTTTCAGCAGCTGAAGCGCTCTGCTTTCTTTGGCGACCGGAGCGAGCAGCACTCCGTCGACTTGGCTGGAGATGAGGGATTTGACCAAGCGGGTCTCCTCCTCTTCGATCCAGCGCGAAGAAACAAGCAGCATCGAGTAACCGAGGGGGGAGAGGATATTGCCGATTCCTTCGGCGACCTCGATGAAGAAGAAGTTGGAAAGCTCATCGATGACCACCCCGATCGTCTTGGTAGGGTTGCCGGCAAGGCTCTGGGCGAGGTGGTTGGGAACATATTCATGCTTCTCCATGACCGCTTTCACTCGCTCCTGGGTTGCCGGTTTGACCAATTCTGGGTGGGTGAGAACCCGAGAGACGGTTGCCTTCGACACTCCCGCTTCGCGGGCGATATCGCTGATCGTCTTGTGCTTCATACCTAGACCTTAGGTATTTTCAAGGTGCCTGTCAATCTTTTTGTTGACAACGAACAGGTGAGGTTCTATCATAAAAATGAAAGCGGTTTCATTATGCAGAAAACTGATGCTTTGAGTACATTTCTTACCCCATCCAAACCGGTCGCCCTAGCGGTAATAGGTGATGTATGCCTTGATCTGGCATATCAGGTCACCACCGAAGGTGGCGAAGTCTCCGTTGAAACGGGACTTCAGACGTATTCGGTCCAAAGCGTCAAGGGAGAGCTTGGCGGCGGATGCAACGTCGGGCTGAACCTCAAGACGCTCGGAGCCCAGCGGGTGGATATGTATGGGATCGTTGGAAGCGACCTCTATGGAAAAGTGCTGTGCGATCTCCTTGAGAGCCATCAGCTCGACACCGAAGGGGTGCAGATTCAAGAGGAAGCATGGGCGACCCATGTGTACCATAAAGTCTTTGAACAGGGAGTCGAGCATCCCCGCTTTGATAGCGGGAACTTCAATGTTCCCAGCGACCGATCGATCGATATGCTTTTACATACTCTTCGAAAGAAGATCGATGCATATGATGCAATCATCATCAACGAGCAGGTCCCCCAGGGGTTGCACAACACGGTCTTCCAGGAACGTCTCAATAAGCTTCTCGATGAATATGAGGATAAGGTATTGTGGTTCGCCGATTGCAGGAAGCTCAATTCCGTCTATCGGAACGCGATTCACAAGGTGAATGAAGCGGAAGGGCGGGCGCTGGATTCCACCTTCGCATCACTTTCCACACAAGAGCTCGTCAGAGCGTTATACACATACTTCGGCAAACCGACGGTCGTCACGCTCGGAGAAAACGGAGCGGTCGGCTTTGACGGTGAAACCTTCTCTTCGGTTTTAGGCGTTCATTTCACCCAGCAGATCGATATCGTCGGTGCCGGAGATGCCTTCCTCGCGGCGATGGTCCTCTCCATGAGCCGGGGAGCATCGCTCGCGGCGGGCATTGAAGTGGGGAATCTCAGCGCGGCGCAATCGCTGTTGACCCTCTATGGGTGCGGACATCCCACGGTCGAAGAGATTCTTGAGCTTAGAAGGCGAGCTTCTTGGCGGTACAATCCCGAGAAAGCATCAGATGGCGCCAAGCGGGTTTTCGACTCCAGCGGAACGATCGAGATAGTCGATTCCGTTCCGAAACGCGGCTTGCCCAAGATCGCGATCTTCGATCATGACGGAACGATCTCAACAATGCGTTCGGGGTGGGAAGGAGTGATGGCTAAGATGATGAAGGAGGCGATCGCCGGTCCCGCTCTTCCTGTCCTCACGACGGAAGAGATCGCCAACCTCGAAGCGGAAATCGCTCATTTCATCGATCAGACGACCGGAATCCAGACGATCGAGCAGATGGTCTACCTCAAAGAGATGGTCGAGCGGCATGGATATGTACCCTCCGATGAGATCCTGAGCGCTCAAGAGTACAAGAACGTGTATAACGACGATCTGCTGGCGATGATCGCCTCGAAAAAAGAGGGTGTTGCGAACGGAACGATCTCGCCGGATGAGGTAACGATGGCCGGTTCGGTCGAGTTCCTTCATTATCTCCATAAGAGGGGAGTGAAGCTCTATCTTGCCAGCGGAACCGATCAGGCGGATGTGGTCAAGGAAGCCACGTTGCTTGGCTATGCCGATCTGTTTGGAGGGCGAATCTACGGTTCGGTCGGAAAGATCGATGAAGACCCCAAAAAGGTCGTTTTAAGCCGGATGATCGCCTCGCTTGCCGGTCAGGAAGATGATATCATTGTCTTTGGCGACGGCCCTGTCGAGATGCGCGAAGCCCGCAGTCGGGGAGTCTTAGCCGTTGGAATCTTGAGCGACGAAGTTCGCCGGAAAGGTGAAAACCTCGCTAAACGCCAACGCCTCATTCTTGGTGGAGCTTCGTTGCTGATGCCCGACTTCGCTTTCTCGAAGGAGCTTGTCACTCTCTTGGGGTGGAACAGCAGTGAACAACATGTTTGATCGTACCCGAATGACCTATTATCCTCTTCGAGAACGAAAGAACAAGGTGTACATCGAGAATGCGACGATCGATCCGGATAAGGATATCTTCCCGCTTACCGATAAGCAGGAGGTTTGGATCGACACTCTTTGTGATGAGATTCTTGAAGCACGGGGAACCGGACGACCGGTAATCCTGGCGTTCGGCGCCCACACGATCAAAAACGGGCTTGGCCAACTGCTCGGACGCTTTGCCCGGGAAGGTTATTTCACCCACCTCGCGACCAACGGAGCGGGAATCATCCATGACTGGGAGTTCGCCTATCAGGGACGATCCAGCGAGGATGTCAAAGCGAATGTTGCCGAAGGGAAGTTCGGCACGTGGGAAGAGACCGGTCGTTACCTGAATCTGGCGCTGGCGATCGGCTCCTACGAAGGCTGCGGCTATGGCGAATCGGTCGGGAAGATGATTGAAAAAGATGGAGTCATGATCCCCACGAAAGAAGCTCTTCGATCGATCTCCCTCGATCAAGAAACATCGCTTGAGAAACGCGGCAGCGCCCTGGACCTGCTCGACCTTATCATCAGACTGGATCTTCAGCCGGGCCGGTTGAGCATCAATCATCCTTACAAAGCATACTCGCTTCAGCACTGCGCATACGTGAACCATGTCCGCTTTACAAGCCACCCGATGTTCGGTCACGACATCATCTACACCCACAAGGCGAACAAGGGCTCGGTGATCGGACGAACCGCCGAGCGGGATTTTCTCACGTTCGTCGATTCGATCGCCCGCCTTGAAGGGGGCGTCTACCTCTCCGTCGGATCGGCGGTGATGAGTCCGATGATCTTTGAAAAGGCGCTTTCAATGGTCCGCAATACCGGCGTTCACATCAATGATGCCATCATCAGGGTTGTGGATCTCCAGGAAGGGAGCTGGGATTGGAACAAAGGCGAACCGCCTGAAAGCGATCCGGCGTACTATCAGCGCTTCATGAAAACGTTCAGTCGAATGGGCCTGAAAAGCCATTACCTGAGCATCGATAATCGATCACTGTTTGTGAATCTCTATACCGCTCTCAAAAGAAAAGGATGAATCGATATGCAGAAAAAGTTCAAAGCATGGAAAAAAGAATTGCAGCATCACTTGGATAAGGAACTCCTGCCGTTCTGGCTGGATCGCCTCTGGGATGAAGAACATGGTGGATTTCTCACCCAATGGGACAAAGACGGCAAGGACAGCGGGGTTGACGAAAAGTCGATGCTCGCTCATTTCCGATCGATTTATTCTCTTTCCCTGGCGGCGCTGCACGGTCATGACCACGACGGGCGATGCCAGTCGCTTGCCACCAAAGGCGTCCACTTCGCGATCGAGCGCTACTGGGATGAGAAATACGGCGGATTCTATTGGCTGTTCGATCGAAAGAACAACGTGCTCATCGACCAGAAGATCACCTATGGGCACAGCTTCGCAATCTATGCCTTGTCCACATATACGCTGGCGTTCGGCGATCCGATCGGGCTCGAGTATGCCGAGCGCGTCTTCGACCTTCTGCAAGTCTACGTCGTCGATACGAACTACGGCGGCTACTGGACGATGCTCAATCGAAACTGGAGCCTTTGCGGTCCCGGCAGCGCCGGTGGGGATCGAAAGACGCTGGACATCCACATGCACCTGATGGAAGCATTCACCGCCCTGTATCAGGCAAGCGGCAAGGAAATTCACAAGCGCAAGCTCCTTGAAATCATCACCCAGATCGATGAGAAGATTCTTCATCCGGAGTTCAAGACCGGCATTCCCATGTTCTGGGAGGATTGGACGATCGCTCCGCACATCAAGTTCGACATCATCTGGGGATGGGACCGCTTCGAAGGAGAAGGCGGGGAGAAGGAACACGCCCTGGATAATACTTCGTATGGTCATAACGCCGAGCTGTTCTGGCTGCTCGCCGAAGGGCTCAAAAGCGCGGACGTATCGCTCAAGGAATGGGAGCCGACATTCCGCAAGATGCTCGACCATTCCGTCGCCTACGGAGTCGACGAGCAATATGGCGGCGTGTATGTCGAGGGATCGCTGACCACAAGCGCCGTGCACGACAAAGCGAAGGAGTTCTGGCAGCAGGCGGAGTTCATGGTCGGGATGCTCGATGCATACCTTCTCTACCGCGATGAACGCTATATCAACGCGTACGAAAATGTTCATCGCTTCGTGTTCGATGTGATGATCAACCATGAAGTAGGCGAGTGGCTGCCTCTGTTGGAACGGGACGGGACTCCGATCTGGAGCCATATGAGCCACAGCTGGAAAGTGAACTATCACACGATTCGGGCAGTAGTTTTAAGCATCAACCGCCTTGGACGGTTGATGGAGTAGATAGCGACCTCGTCGAGGTCGGAATTCATGAAAAAAGGAGTATGTCATGAAAAAGAAAGTTCTAGCCATCTTGGTGGTCTTTCTCGTTGCTTCGGCGCTCGTATTCGCTGCCGGAACAAAAGAGCAGAAAGGCGCCAACACGATCGAGATCTTCAGTTGGTGGACTGCAGGAGGAGAGGCGGACGGACTTGAAGCGATGTTCAAGGAGTTCAGCAAGAAGCATCCGCAGCTTGAAATCATCAACGCGACCGTAGCCGGCGGAGCGGGAACGAACGCGAAGGCGGTTCTCGCGACGCGGATGCAGGGTGGAAATCCCCCCGATACGTTCCAGGTGCACGCCGGACACGAATTGATCGATACATGGGTAACGACGGGCTTCATGGAACCGGTCACCTTCATCCTCAAAGATGCCGGATTCATGGACAAGTTCCCTGCCGACGTGATCGATATCATCTCATATAAGGGTGAAGTATATTCGATTCCCGTGAATATCCACCGCTCCAACGTCATGTGGTACAGTCCAAAACTCTTTGCGAAATTCAATCTCAAACCACCGAAGACGATGGATGAATTCTTCCGGGTCGCCGATGTGTTCGAGAAGAACGGCATTCCCGCTCTCGCCCTCGGAGACAATGAAAGCTGGGCCGCCACCCACCTCCTCGAGAGCGTCATTCTCGCTTCGCTCGGACCCGACCGTTATCGCGATCTGTGGAATGGAAAGGTCAAGTGGAACGATCCCAAAGTCCAGGAAGCATTGACCAACTACACTAAAATGATGAAGTACACCAACCGCGACCACGCCGCTCTTGCGAATATGGACGCCGCCGGCTATGTAGCCGAAGGTAAAGCGGCGATGAACGTCATGGGCGACTGGGCTGCGGGATATTACTACTCGCAGAACTTCAAACAGGGAGAGGATTGGGATTGGGCGCCTGCACCGGGAACCGGAGGTGTGTTCATCATGCTCAGCGACTCGTTCGGATTGCCGAAGAACGCGCCGAACCGGGAGAACGTGGTCAAGTGGCTCGAGCTCTGCGCTTCGAAGGAAGGACAGGACGCATTCAACCCGATCAAGGGTTCGATTCCCGCCCGGACCGATGGCGATCGCTCAAAGTATGACCGCTATCTCAACGCCGCGATGGATGATTTCGCCACCAATGCGATTGTGGCCAGCGTCGCCCACGGCGCGGCGATCAGCGAGCCGTGGCTGACCCGGGTGAACGACATCATGGCCGCCTTCACGACCGATCTGGACGTGGCCAAGGCGACCCGTGAATTCCAGGCGGCCGCCGACCGGTATGCTCCGTAACGTTCGGACATAGAATCTGCGATAAGAATGGTTGCAGTGAACCTGCAACCATTCTATGATAAGAGAGTCCATGTACTGTTCACAAAAAGACAAGCGCTTAGCGGTCATCATGCTCATTCCGTTCCTCGCGGTATTGTTCCTGTTTGTCTATGGATTTATTTTCTGGTCAGTCCGCGTGTCATTCTCCGCCTGGGATTCGATCCTCCCGGATATGACGTGGGTAGGCCTCAGGAATTATCAGGAGCTGATGGGTTCCTTGCGCTTCAAGACCGATATCCTCAACACGATCTACTTCACCATTTTTTTCATCGCCATCTGCATCATCGGGGGCTTCATCCTCTCCTACCTGCTGTTTGTGAACCTCAAGGGTGAGGGGTTCTTCCGGACGGTGTATCTCTTTCCGCTTTCGCTCTCCTTCGTCGTAACGGGAGTGCTGTGGCGATGGATTTTCAATCCTGAGGTCGGGCTGAACGCCCTGCTTCGAACATTCGGCTTCAAAGCGGAGTTCGGGTGGTTCACCTCGACATATTCGATCGCCGGCTTCAACGTCGCCTTGATCGCCTTGATCATCGGAGCGTCGTGGCAGTATCTCGGATATACGATGGCGATGTTCCTCGCCGGACTCCGGGGCATCGATGATCAGCTGATCGAATCCGCCCAGATCGACGGGGCGGGGGAGTGGGCGATCATCACGAGGATCATCCTCCCGATTATCAAGCCGATCACCTTCTCGGCGATGATCGTTTTGGGACATATCTCGTTGAAGATCTTCGACCTCGCCTACGCGATGACCGGCAAGGGGCCGCGCTTCGTGACCGACTTCCCCGGCTTGTTCATGTTTGAAACGACGTTCAGGGGAAATCACTACGCCGAAGGCGCCGCCATCTCGATCGTCATGCTGCTTCTGGTCGCGATCGTCATCGTGCCCTACCTTGCTTCAAGCTTGAAGGAGGATTGAGGATGAAACTGAGCAAGACCAATCGGACCATAAAATACATCCTCGCGATCGTTGCGGCCTTTTTATTCCTCTTTCCCCTCTATGTGATCATAAACAACAGCCTCAAGCCGTTTGCCGATGTCCGTGTGAGCGAGATGTGGGTATTGGCCAGATCTCCATCGAGCGAAGGGTTTTCAAAAGCGTTCAAGGCATTGCGGCAGAACTTGATTAACTCCTTCATCCTCGTCATCCCGGTGAGCCTGCTCTCCGTGCTCTTCGGCTCAATCATCGGATTCATCTTTGCGAAGGTGCGGTTCAAATATTCAAAAGTCCTCTTTTTTCTCGTCATCTTCGGGATGTTCATTCCCTACCAATCAATCCTGATTCCTTTGGTGCGGACGCTGAATAGGGTGGGGCTCTATGGAAAGCTGGAGGGGCTCATCGTTACCCATACGATCTACGGTCTTCCCATCTCATCGCTGATGTTCCGCAACTACTACGCGAAAATCCCCGATGAGCTGGTGGAGGCGGGGATGATCGACGGCCTTCAGCTGGTCGGGGTGTTCCGTCAGGTCGTCGTCCCCATCTCGCTGCCGACGATGGTCGTCGTGCTGATCTGGCAGTTCACCAGCGTGTGGAATGACTTTCTCTTCGCCGTGACCCTGACGCAAAACCCATTGATCCAGCCGGTTACCGTCGCGCTTCAAAACCTTGCCGGCACGCAGGTAATCGAATGGAACGCCCAGATGGCCGGAGCCCTGATCGCCGCCGTTCCCACCTTGCTCGTGTATATCTTTCTCGGCAAATACTTCATCCAGGGATTGCTGTCCGGCTCGGTGAAGGGGTAGGCGATGGTGTTTGTCGGTCTGGATATCGGAGGAACGAAGACCGCGGTCAGTCTCGGCGGCGGTGACGGCACGATCCGAAAGAAGAAGAGCTTTCCAACCCACGGTAAGCCGGAGGAAGTCCTCGAGCGCTGCGCCCTCATCATCGAGGAGTATCAAAAAGACGAGGTTGTTCAGGCGATCGGAATCAGCTGCGGAGGGCCTCTGGACAGTGAGAAGGGGATTATCCAAAGTCCGCCGAACCTGCCGCTTTGGGACGACATCGAAATCGTTGCGTATTTCGAAGAACGGTTCGGCATCCCCACGTTCCTGGAGAATGATGCGAATGCCTGCGCCCTTGCCGAATGGTATTGGGGGGCGGGAATCGGAAGCTCGTCGATGGTGTTCCTGACCTTCGGCACCGGTCTCGGAGCGGGATTGATCCTAGACTCCCGGCTGTATCGGGGGGTCAACGGCCTTGCCGGCGAAGTGGGACACATCCGCATCGCCGATGACGGACCGATGTGTTATTATAAAAGAGGCTCGTGGGAGAGCTATTGCAGCGGGTGCGGCATCAGCGGTTTGTACAAGATCGCAACCCAGGAAGAACGTTCGGCAAAAGAGATATGCGCTCTTGCCGATGCGAACGACCCGGCGGCAAAGAAGGTACTCGAAAAAAGCGCCGCCAAGCTCGGATTGGGCATAGCGATCCTGATCGACGTATTGAATGTCGAACGAATCATCATCGGAAGCATTTTTGAGCGCAGCGAACACCTTTTCCGATCGATCATGGAAGAGGTCATCAAACGGGAAGCCCTTCAAGCAAGCCGGGAATCCTGCGCGATTCTTCCCTCCGGTCTCGGTGATGAGCTTGGAGATCTTGCGGCGCTCGGAGTCGCCCGAGACGGGTACCAAAGGAGCACACACAATGCTTGACCTGTATGAACGATATCCTCAGCTTGAGGGAATCAGGAAAGAGATTGAAGCGGCGGCGGATCTTCTGATCAAGGCAGCAAAGAAGAACAGGATGATCCTCGTCGCCGGAAACGGCGGGTCGGCGGCGGACAGCGAGCATATCGTCGGGGAGCTGATGAAGTCGTTCATCCGCCATCGTCCGATCGATCGGAGCATCGCCGAAACGCTTATCGAAATAGATCAGGAGCATGGCTCTTACCTGGCGATGAAGCTCCAGACCCCGGTCAAGGCGGCCGCTCTTCCGACTCATGTTTCCTTGAGCAGCGCGTTTGGTAATGACGTCGATCCTCATCTCACCTTCGCCCAGCTCACTCTCGGCTGGGGTGAGGAAGGGGGAGTCTTCTGGGGCTTGTCGACCAGCGGAAACGCGAAAAACGTGAACCTTGCTGCGAGTGTCGCCAAGGCGAAAGGGATGAAGATCCTTTCCTTTACCGGCAGTGATGGCGGCGAGCTTGCCAAAAAGGCGGATGTGGCGATCAAGGTGGGTGAGAGCGAAACGTATAAAGTCCAGGAGCTTCACCTGCCGATCTATCATTACCTGTGCATCCGGATTGAAGAGGCGCTTTTCTCCTAGGGGTCGCATATGCAGCTGCTGCCGGGTATTTACCAGCTTTCCGGATCGTTGGCCGGCCTCGGCGGTGATCAGATCCTCGGTCCGTGGGACGAGTGCAACATGTACCTGATAGACAGCGGGTCTTCCTGCATCCTGATCGATGCGGGGAACGGGGAGAATATCGACATCATCTTCAAGCGGATGGAGATGTGGGGCCTCGATCCCAATAAGATCTCAACCCTGTTCCTCACCCACGCCCATTGGGACCACGCAGGGGGAGCCCGCCTCTTCAAAGATCGGGGAGTGAAAATCCTGTCAAGCAAGGAGACCGCCGATTCCGTTGCTTCCGCCGATCATCGGTGCGCGGGCTTTTTATACCACAAGGAGATGATTCCGGTAACCGTCGATCGGATCGTAGGCGACCGGGAGGTCGTGACTGTCGATGCATTGGAATTCGAGGCGCTTCATCTTCCCGGGCATACCTTGGGCTGCATGGCATACCTTCTCACATTCAATGACCAAAGGATTCTCTTTTCCGGCGATGTGATCGGCACCCTCGGGTGGGGGGACTTCGGGTGGGACGGATCGGTGGACTTTGACAAGCAGCGCTACATCGCATCACTCTTCAAGCTCCAAGGAATACCCTTTGACGTGCTGCTTCCGGGCCACGGGATGGGATCATACACCGATCCGGTCAAGCGGGTGAACATCTCGCTCAATCAAGCCCTGATCCGGTGGCGGTGATCATCATCTCAGCGAATACTTCGTGCTTCTGCCCCCTCCGGAAACGGAGACATATCGCTTCTCTTCCAAATGCTTCATGAGCCTCACCACTTTGCTTTTGCTGAACCCTGTCCTGTTCGCTATTTCACTGCTGGACAAGATTGCTCCGCCTTGTAAGGCTTCAATGATTTCAGACTCATCACCGGTTACTTCATATTCCGCTGTCGTGGAGGGGAGTTCGACTGTTATGCTCTGATCCAATATGGTGTACATCGGCTTTATGTCA
>JAAYQW010000098.1 GCA_012519115.1 Spirochaetales bacterium | reverse complement strand
TCGAGGAGCTCTTTGACCACTTGGACTCGTCGTCGCTTGTTCATCTTCAGGTTTTTGAGGGGATAGGCGATGTTTTGTTCCACGTTCATATGGGGAAACAGGGAGTAATCCTGGAAGACCATCGCGACCTTCCGCTTATGAACCTCTTTTTGGCTGATGTCTTCGCCGCCGAGGATGATCGATCCGGTTTCAGCATGGATGAGGCCGGCGATGATGCTCAACGTCGTGGATTTGCCGCACCCCGAAGGACCGATTATGCACACCAGATCGCCTTCCTGGACGGTGAAGGAGAGATCGAGGGTGAAGTCCGGATAGATGGCTTGAAGCGAACATTGTAAGATCATACGGAATCTCCTTTGGCAACTTCACCAAGGAAGAAGGCAAGGCCGCTGGTGATGATGAGGATTGAGCCCAAAGCGCAGGCGCCTTGGAAATGGTACGAGCCGATAAGACGATACATGACCACCGGAAGGGTTACGATCTGACTGTTCGACAGGATGAGGGTCGCATTGAATTCACCGAGCGAAAGGGCGAATGCGAAAACCATTGCCGTGAGAAGCGTTTTTCTGAGCAGCGGGATTTCAATCATGCGGAACGTCTTTCGCGGTGAAGAGCCGAGGGTATAGGAAGCATGCAGATACGTTTCCGAGAGGGATCGGACTTTCGGCAGAATCGTTCTCAGGGCGAAAGGAAATGCGATGACGGTGTGGGCGAGGGTGATGAGCAGATATGTTCCGAGAAGCGATGGCCGGAGAATGCGAGCGATCAACACATACCCCAGACCGATGATGACGCTGCTGGTGATCATCGGAAGCATCCCGAAGAGCTCCAACGCGGATGAACTCTTTTTCCTTCGAACGATGGAGACGCTTAAGAGCAGGGCGAGCGTCACGGTGAGGACACTAACCGCCACTCCTATGAGGGTCGAATTGACCAGGGCGGCAAGAGCACTGCTCATGTGACTTGAGGCGTGCTCGAGACCGAGGAGCTTTCGATACCACGTGATGCTGAAGGTTGGCTTGCCTGAGCGGGAAGCTGTTTTCAGGAAGGATCGATACAGAACCGAGACAATCGGTCCGAGCAGAAAGAGGATCGTAAAGATGGAATAGAGTACGATGAAAAATGCTCGGATCGATGATGGCTTCCGTTCCTCGAACGCTCTATCGGCGACCGTTTCGGCAACCGTGAGGGTCCGCTGGCTGAGCGCGTACCCCAGGAAGAGGATTCCATTGATCACCATCGAAACGATTGCAAGGGCGCTGGCGCCTGAAGGGTCGCCCATCATCCGGGCTTGGCGGTATATTTCGACTTCCAGCGTGGTGAATTGGGGGCCGCCGCCGAGGACGAGGATGATTGCAAACGAGTTGAAACAGAAGAGAAACACCAGCACCGCCGCGCTGATCATCGAAGGGATGAGCCTGGGAAGGGTGATTGTCCGAAATACTTTGCGCGGAGATGATCCGAGGGTCGCCGCCGCGGCTTCAAGCTTGGTATCAAGACCTTCCCAAGCGGTAGCGACGATGCTCATGATGATCGGGAAGTTGTAAAACGTATGGGCGAGAATGATCGCTCCGAAGGAGTAAAGAATCTTCAGCGGGGGATCGCTGAGATCGAAGACGCTCATCAGAACCGTATTCAGCGTTCCGTTGTTTCCAAAGAAGATGACAAATCCCAAGACCACGAGAATCGACGGGAGCACAAAGGGAATCGTCGCCAGCGCTTTGATCAGCTTTTTGCCCGGAAAGGAGTAGGTCGCCAGAATATACGCTCCCGGCAACCCGATGACCAGGGATGCGACGGTCGAATACAACGCCTGTTTAAGGGTGAAGAGGAGGATCCGTCGTGTATAGGAGTCGGTGACCGCTGAAACGATCCGCCTCAGGGTAAAGGAGCCTTCTTCCCACACCCCCGACCGGATCGTCAGGGCGAGGGGAAGGGCGAACAGCGAAAAGAGGATAATCAGCGGTCCAATGCTTCTCTGGCGATAGAATCGCCGATAATCCCTCATTTACTCATCACCTCCGTCCATTCATGCAACCATCGATCGAGGTTTTTTTCAATCACTTCACTCTCGATTCGGAGCGAAATCTCCGGCTTGGGAGCATATGCGAATCCCTTGGCGAGCGGCGTGTTCATATTGACCGGATACATCGAGTTCGCCAACGCGATCGGAAGCTGCGCTTCGCTTAAAATAAAATCGATGAACAGCTTCGCTTCCTCTTTTCGTTTTGAAGAGCGAAGCATTCCCACCCCTTCGATCGTCGCTTGGTGCCCTTCATCAAAGACGAGAGCCTGATAGCGGGTGGAGTTTTCGTAGGTGTAGTGATAGACCGGGCTCGTGGTATAGCTCAAGACAAGAGGAGCCTCTCCTTCGGTGAAGAGCCCGTAGGCGCTGGACCAGCCGTCGGTGATGGTAAGCGCTTGATCTTTCATCGCTTCCCACCAATCGAGGTAGCCCTCTTCGCCGAAGATCTGAATCGTCCACAAGAGCAAGCCAAGGCCGACATTCGAGGTTCTCGGATCGATCAGAATGACGTTCTTCTTAAACCGGGGATGAGTCAAATCTTCCAATGATGCAGGCCACGCTTCTTCGGGAATCATCTCGGAATCAATGATAAAGGCAAAGTTGCCGTAATCAAAGGGCAGGAGGCGATATTCAGGATCGAAGTGCAGGAATAAGGGAATCTCACTGAGCATCGGAGAGTGATAGGGCTCAAAGAGATCCGCCCGGTATGCTCGGGTAGCCACCTCGTCGCTGATGCCGATGACCACATCGGCAAAGGGATGATCTTTCTCGGCGATCACCTTCGTGAGCATTTCCATGCCGTCGCCGGCGCTGATTATCTTCACAGGAATATCATGCTTTTCCTCGAACGCGGCGACAACCTCTTCTCCGGGACCCCAGTCACCGCTGAATGAGTCATATGCGTAGACAGTGAGCGGTTGCTCTTTTTGCGCTCCCATTGAAAAAAGGGGAAAAGCGATTGTCAGCGTGATGCAGACACCAATAACGAATCGATGCATGTTCATATACGCACCTCCGCACGATGTAGTCTGCCTTGGGTTTTACGTTGAGATAGGAGTCTCCCTCCGCTGGTATTATCCAGATCAGGTTAACGGGTGTGATCTCAGACCTTTCGGCCACCCCAGGACTTCCATTAGCTTAGAGGCGACAAGAGTCGATGTCAAGCGCTGTTGGGTGTAAAACGCTACCCTTTCAGACCTCCTTCGGTAAGTCCTTTGATGAACCGGCGAGAATGGAACGGAAACATTGAAAACCTGTCTTCTCTTCTGTACAGTAGTGGTATGAAGATCGTTACGAGTTCTGAAGAGCTGAAGAGGGTGGATCTGAGTGCAAAAGAGATCATTCCATCGTTGGTGCTGATGGAAAGCGCCGCCCTTCAATGCTGGTTCGTATTATCTCGACTCCTTGAAAAGTCGTCGTCCCTTCTCTTTCTCATCGGCGGAGGAAACAACGGGGCGGATGGAATGGCGATCGCCCGCCATGCGTACCATGGCGGGTGGCGGGATATCACGGTGCTTCACACCGCCACCCGGTACAGTGAGGAACACACGGTTCAGCAAGGACTCCTTGAAGGATATCCAATCAAGCAGCTCTGGCTGGGGGATACCAACCTTGACGATCTCTCCTCCTATGATTGGATCATCGATGCGATCACCGGCCTCGGTCTGAACGGGCCGTTGAAAGGGGAGTTAAGCACTCTCATTTCCTGGGTCAACCATTCCGGCGCTTCGGTTTTTTCCGTTGATATCCCTTCCGGCCTGGGCGATCTATGTGCCGTATCGGACTTTTGCATCTCGGCCGATCATACGGTAGCCCTCGGTTCGTTTACCCAAGCCCATTACCACCCTCTTACCCGCAGCCGTTTGGGAAACCTCTTTGTCGCCAATCCTTCGTTTCCCTTGACGCTGCTCGACTCTCTGGACGTCGCGGCCACGATCGATGACGAGCCGCTTGTGATACCCGCTCTTGATCGGTCCGCCTACAAGAACACCCGCGGAAGCATCGCAATCTTTGGTTCAAGCGTGAAATACAGCGGTGCCGCCCGTCTTGCGGCAAACGCCGCGTTCACCGCCCGAAGCGGTTTGGTGACCCTGTACTGCGATCCGGAAATCCATGAGATCTGTGCATCAAACACTCTGAGCGTCATGGTTCGTCCCTACCGAGGAGAAGCGGTGGAAGGCTTTGATGCGATTTTGGCGGGACCGGGGTGGGGGGAAGGCCGAGAGGAGATTCTGAAGGTTCTCCTGGCCACGTCGACTCCACTGGTCATCGATGCCGATGGGATTCGTTCGCTTGCCCGTCTTCTCGCTTCGAAGGTGCATTTGCTTGAAAACAGGAACGCTCCGATGATTCTCACCCCCCACCTCGGGGAGATGCGAGTCATCGGGGAGGCGGTT
>JAAYQW010000009.1 GCA_012519115.1 Spirochaetales bacterium | reverse complement strand
CTGCTTCCCGGTCTGATCGCGATGAGCGTTCTCTTCGGCACGACCTCGATGCTCGCCGTCACGATCACCTTTGAACGGAGTTCCAGATCCTTTGATCGACTGCTTCTGGCACCGATCAGCCTGAACACGCTGGTGCTTGCCAAGATTTCCGGAACGATTCTGTTCGGCATCTTCAATGCATTCGTCCCGGTCGTTTTTGCAAGCTTCTTCATCGATCTGAGTGCAGTGACTTGGACAACGGTTCTCCTCGCTGTTTTGATGATCGCGATCACGTCCGCATTGACCGGACTCATGATCGCTGTATCGGCCAAGCAGGTCTTCGAGGCCCAGACGTTTTCCAACTTCTTCCGCTTTCCGATGCTCTTTCTCTGCGGCCTGTTCATACCGATTTCCAGCCTGCCGCTAGTTCTGCGCCCTCTTTCGTTCTGCCTGCCGCTCACCTACGGAACCGACCTCTTGAGAGGCGCGATCACGGGTGCGAGGGCATTCGCTCCCGTGATTTCGTTTGGGATGCTGCTGGTCTTTTCGGTTGCGCTGTTTTTGATCTCCCGATGCAAGATCGATCGGAAATGGATCCTGTAGCTACTCTTTCCTGCTTCCGCAGCTTTCGGCAAGCGGACAGCAGGAGCACCCGGTGCAGGTGCCCCCTTTCTTCTTGTTCCGAAACAGATACCATGCAGCAGCTCCGACCATGCCCGCGATGATTGCGCCAACCAGAATATCCATCATCGTCATATCAAGCCACCTCTTGGGCGACCGACATCATTTGTTTCGAAGAGCCTTTCCGCATCAGGTAAACCACATAGCCGACCATCGCAAGGACCGCGATCAGTCCGCCCAGGAACCCCGAACCGACGGAACCCGTCGTGACCAAGGTGCCGATCTGGTAGATGAAGAATGAAAGCACGTACCCCATCCCCAGCTGGAACGCGATCGCGCCCCAGAGCCATTTGGGCGACTCCATCTCGGAGTTCATCGATCCGATCGCTGCAAAGCACGGAGGTGTGAACAGGTTGAACACCAGGTAGGACAACGCGGCCACCGCTCCGATTCCGAAGACGGTCATCACATCGGAGCCTCCTGAGATCAGGGCGAACTCTTCGACATCGATGAAGTTCGTTATCGCGAAGGTGACGGCAAGTGTTCCGACGACGTTCTCCTTGGCGATGAACCCGGTGACAGCGGCGGCTGCGAACTGCCAGATTCCGAATCCCAGCGGAATGAACAGCCAGGCCATCGGGGTAGCGATGCTTGCCAAGATGCTCGTTTCGGGTGCGGAGGTGCCGACGACCTGGAACCGCCAGTTGAACGTCTGGAGCATATGCACGACGGCATTGCTGATCAGGATGATTGTTCCCGCTTTGACGATGAACGCTTTCGCCCGGTTCAGCATCGATATCGTAGCCCGCTTGATGCTTGGAATCCGATACTCGGGAAGCTCCATGATGAAATAGGACTTCGAGGTGTCGCCGGTGATTTTCCGGATGATCAGGCCGCCGAGGATAATCACGAAGATCGCCAGGAAATACATCGACGTCCCGACCCAGACGTTGTCACCGAAGAACACGCCGGCGAACAGGGCGATGATCGGAAGTTTCGCTCCGCACGGCATGAAGGGAGCCAGCAGCGCGGTGGTCCTTCGCTGCCGCTCGTTCTTGATCGTCCGGGTCGCCATGATGCCGGGAATCGCGCATCCGGTGCTCACGATCATGGGAATGATCGATTTTCCCGAAAGCCCGATTTTCTTGAAATACGGATCCATCACCAGCGCGACCCGCGCCATGTATCCGCTGTCTTCAAGAAGGGCGAGCATGAAGAACAGCACCATGATCAAGGGCAGGAAGCCGACCACGGCCCCTACACCGCCGATGATCCCGTCCAGCAGCAGCGAGGAGAGCACGGGATGCACGTTCTCCCCCAGAACCGATTCGACCAGGCCGTAGAAAGCGTCGATCCAACTGACGAAGAGATCGGCAAGCCACGGCCCCAGCCACGATTGGGAGATCGAGAACACCACCCAGATGACGAGCGCAAAGATCGGAATCCCCAGCCATTTGTTGGCGACGACCCGGTCGATCGTATCCTGGAAGGTGTGCTCCGCGGAATCCATCCTGCGGCGCTCGACCTGGTCGACGATCTCATTCACCACCGAGAAGCGATTCTGGTCGATCTGTTCCTGCTCTTCCTTCGTGGCATTGGTCTTCATCCCCTTGATATGAAGCGGCTGCTGGTTCTTCTTTGCATCGAAGACGTTCTGAACCGCTTCGATCAGGGAATCGAGGCCATTGTTCATGGACTTGGTGGAAACGGTCCGCACGACCGGACAGCCCAGAAGTTCACTGAGAAGCTCGGTGTCTATGATGATTCCCTTCTTTTGGATCATGTCGCTCTTGTTCAGGGCGACCACAACCGGAATGCCCAGCTCCATCAATTGGGAGGTGAAGAAGAGGCTTCGTCCCAAATTCGTTGCATCCACAATGTTGATGATGACATCCGGTCCTTCCTTCCGGACGAAATCCCGGGTAATCGATTCTTCACTGGTGTACGGCGACATTGAATATGCGCCGGGCAGATCGACGATCGTCATCTTCCCTTTTCCAGGATTCAAGGAAGGCTTGACCGACCCTTCCTTCTTCTCCACCGTCACCCCCGGCCAGTTTCCGACATATTCGACCTTGCCGGTGATGGCGTTGAACAGCGTTGTTTTTCCACTGTTCGGATTTCCCGCTAAAGCGATCTTCATGATGCTGCTCCTTCTTTCTATATAATGTTAGTTATTGCTAACTTTGTGTGTAAAAAAAATACATCCCTCTCCACGGTCTTTGATGTACTTACACCACAACCCGCTCCATGATGTCTTCCTTATCAGCCTCCACCGGTTCAATCAGACAGATCGCCTGAGCAAGATCATCGTCGATGCTGTAGCGCGAATTCTTGATGTCAACCACATACATCGATGGCAAACGGGAAATAAGCACCACCCTTTCACCGGGATAACAGCCCAAGGTAAACAGAAAATCCTTCATATCCGTTTCTTTGGCGTTGACATCGGTGATCATGTATTCAGTGTTGAGCTTGCAGTTGGAGATGTTCATAGGTCGATCCTCTAGTAAATTAGCATCTGCTAACTTTAGTTCAGGTTACCGCCCCTTCCCGGATGTTGTCAAGCACTTTTATCGATATTTAAATATCCTATTGCTCGTTTTCGCCGGACGATCTGTCCATGCCTAGTACCTCTTGACTTTGACCGTGCAGCGCATCGATTTTTGTTGATTCCCCTCAGAGAACGGCAATTCCACGGAGCGGATTTCCGTATCGCAGTATTCTTCAACGAAGAGTTGAAGATGGGCAGCCTCTTCAGAAAGGGCGTTGTCTTCGCTCAGGTGGCTCACGATCGCGTCGCTGACGAGCATGATGAACTTTTTTCTCGCCCTCGTCAGAGTCACGTTGAACCGTCTATGATCCAAGATGAACCCTTCCTCGCTTCGCGCGAAATCCTTGTCGGAAACAACGTAGCTGCTGATGATGCAATCACGCTCCCTCCCTTGAAAGCGCTCCACGGTATCGACGACCGGTTCGGGATTACGGGGGAAGCGGGCTTCGTCGAACAGGGCGTTTCTAATCGCCGCCATCTGGGCCCGGTGCGGGGTGACAATCCCCAATTGATCCTCCCAGAATCGCTTGAGGTCTACCGGATCATCCTGCCCTTCAAGCTGCTGCTTGTACAAAACGGTCAACACAGCGACGATCTGAGCTTCAAAGGCGTTGGACAGCGTATACCCCGGATGGTCGTAGGTGATGACGACCACGGGGTTGTCCGGGGCCAGCAGTTTCAGGTATTCGTCGCTCCAGAGCAGCTCCTCCGGCCAATCTGCGGGTTTCTCCCTGATGGAATGCTTGAACTCCAGTCTTCTGTTCGGGAAATGTGCATCGAACTTTTCTTCGTAGAACCGCTTGCTCGGCCACGCTGAGATCTCTCTGTTTGTCCGATAGTTTGTTTGCAACTGCAAAGGAATGATTCCATGGGTATCTTTCATGTACGTATAGATACAATCAAAGAGGCCTTTTCGCGTGTCCTCCATTTGATATCCCCGAATCGGCCCAAGCTGATGATCATCCCCGGCAAGAGCGATGTGCCCATCTTCCTTTAGGTATATGAAATACGAAGCGGCCGCTGCCACCGGTATTTGAGAAGCTTCGTCCAGAACCAGAAGATCGAAGGAACCGTCTTCATGTTGCTCCAGTTTGCTTATTTGCCCCCAGGTGCTTCCGACGATCACCACCGTGTTTTTTTCATTGCGTAATCGCCCGGCAATCTCCGAAACATCGGTGATATCTGCTATCCTCTTATTGGTAGGCTTTTCGGCGGCAACGCTTCTTAAACGAAGAATATTGATCGGTTCATCCTTCCGTTGAGGATTGTTTTGCTTCCAAGCCTGAAGCAATTCAACAAGAGCATCAAGGAGCGTGTCGATCGCGGCATAGGTCACCGCTCCGACACAAATGTGAAGCGGCTTTTTCAATTCCCTGAAATACTCGATCCATCCGAAGACGGTTCCGGCAAGGACCGTTGTTTTTCCGGTACCCGGCGGTCCCCAAAGCATCGATATTCGCTGTTTGAACGTCTGATGAAAGAACTCCTTCTGGTTGTCGTTGAACGGATTGCGCAGAGAAGAATCCACTCGCTTATACAATGATTCAGGATCAGTTGGTGATTTGCTTACTTGCAGCGTATCAGGTTGGAGCAGGAAACTGTGCGCCGTTTTGGAAGGGGCCGACTCAATCTCTCCGAGAACGCTCTTTATTTTATCACTTGAGAAATCAATGAAGATCGGGTCGATGATGAGGGGTTTATAGAGATTGATGATCTCTTCCCGCAGGACAAGGTCAAGGATCTCCTGTCTTGGAAACTTGATAATCACATACGGAACCCCGTCTTTGCGTCCCAATTGGATCAATTCCATTTGCAAAAAGGCGCTGAGGTTCTTGTCCTCATACCAGGTGAGGTTCGTATCATAACCGCTGAGCAATGCAGCACCCGAGGCAACATTCAAGCCCAAATGCTCATACCATGGAGCATCAAGATTCAAGCGAACATCTTCGTTCGTCAAAACAAGGGTGAACTCACCTTCCTTGATTCTCGATTCCATGCTGTCCGGGGAACATCGGAAAACATATAGTTCATCGATGTTGATATCAGGGTTGTCCTGTTGATAAGCTGCCAGCACAGCTTCGGTATCAGCGGAATTTTTTACACTCAATCCTCGAATCGAGTGGAAGCGCGCCTCGCGCTCATCTACACTCATCGAACGGATATTCTTGTTTTCCAATGCTTGGGCGGCGATATTCAACAATTCGAACTTCAGGAGTCCGCTCAATTTGGAGGGGGCATCCGGAGTCTTCGCCATATTGAACGTAGCACTTTTTCGTTCGCCCAGCCGGTCGTTATACGTCGTCTGCAATTCCTTGACGACATACCGCAACGCGTTCAGCTGTTCGGTGAACGCTCTTTCAATCTTTGAAAGAAGTTCTTGGTTCGTTCTCTTCTTTTGAACGAGATTCAATTGAGAACCAATCGCTGCATATCGCTTCGGATACCATAATTCAATCACTCGCTCAAGGGGGATTTCTTCTGAATATGGATAGGCAAACTCCTCTTCTGCCCCAAATGTCCGGTCATGGTTTACCCGTGCAAAACTGTTGGCGCTCTCATAGAGGGAGTATGTGACTTCGATGGGCAGTCCGACCAATGATTTCAGCACCGGACTTACAACGGTTACGGGTTGATGCTCGAACACCTCAGGGTCATGCAATATACCCTCGGGAGGAAACAGAATGTTTAATATATTGGTTTCTCCGGTCAGGATGGGGTCGTCATAATACCGTTGTACAACGCGCCGGATATGGGAAAGCACCCGGTTGTCCCAGACATAAAATTGAATATTCTCCCCTTCATTCTTTTTCATCCATTGGGTAAGCGTCGCTGCAAATTCGAGATAGGCTGCACACTCAAACTCAAGGCTCATTCCCTCGGCGCGTTCAACGAGATATATGTTCGGTTCCTGACAATCCAGTGAACATCCAAATCCAAGGGACAAGCCGGTTGACGGATCGTAGCCGGTTGTAAGATAGATTCGGTGGTCATTCCTTTCAGCCATGGAGATGGTTCGCGCTTCCTCCACCGGTATCGGGGTGTTTGAAACAAGGGCCTTCATACGTGCTCGGATTCGCATTTCATCGATTTGAAGCCGGTAATCTGTTTGGAAGATCTCCTTGAGACCGGAATCATTCTTCTCGGCCAGTTCAAACAACCGGGAGACCCGGTCGATCCCGTTATTGCGAAGCACCTTCATCTGGCTCCGGCTCAAGAAGGGTATTCTTGACAAGTCATCCTCTTGCCGGGCTGCTCCCAAGCAGATGGGAAAGAAATCACATCCGAGACATGCACCGTCTAAATTCCATTGAACGTTCTCAAAACCTGTTTCCAAGACCGACGGAAGTCTTCTCGTCAATAGTTCAACCACTTGGCGCTTGTAGGTCTCAGTTTGAACCTGCACGAGCGTTTCAGCAAACGCCTGCTCGATCGGATCCGCCGTCGATTGATATTCCTTTATAAGCAATGGGAACCGATCGGGCTCATGGGTGCCCGGCCAGATGTATCCTGTCTCCGACAGCGTATATCTATCTGCAAGACCATTTGCCTCCAATATCCGCTGCAAGGCCAGCATTTGATAGGTCAACTCCATTCTATGGGCTAGCGATGGAGTTTCCGCCAATCGGATATCGATGATGCTTACTGAATATGTGTTGTCTTTGCGCGGTCGAATCCAAAGCAGATCGAATGAGATTGTTTCCGGCTTCAACTTGTACGTTTCATACGTCGTATACAACCCTGCAACAAGATCGGTTGGAGCCGTGATTGCAGGCTTGATGATGAACTCCGGAGGGGCCTCGCTTCGAAGGTAATCGAGCACGTTTTCCAGGTTGCTGAATGGAGCGATTTCCAACAGCTCGTGAACCACGGGTTCTCGGACAAATGCGATTGTACCCGGCTGCGAGGCGTCAAGCACCTCTTGGTAACAGGCTTGATTCCATCGTTGTTCGGCCACACCGATCAACCTTCTCCTGAAAACTCGTTGAGTAATATATGGATTTTGTTCAGCTCGAGCTTTGCCCTCGGGGGTAATGTGAAAAGATAAAAACCGGTCACAATCAAACCGATATGTTTGGAAAAGGATGGATGATCGAAATGGTTCCAATGTTCACCTTCCAGAAGAATCGTTTTTTCGATTGTATCACACATATATCACCAGCGGTAACATGAACAAATCCTCCGCAAGCTCGGTAAAACACCGACCGAGGCACCCAAAGAAAATGAACACGATTTTTGTATCTATAGGCACGATACGAGGTTATACTGTGTAAGAACCTGTAATGGAGACTACCGATCCAATCCAAAAGGAGTTTTTTCTCATGAAAAAAATCGTTCTTTTGTTCGTTTCCATCGCCATGCTTGCCACATTGATAAGTTGTGCAACCCTTTTAAGCGAGAGTGTCTACCCTGTAACCATAACAAGCGACCCTAATGATGCGAAGATCACCGTCACGGACAGCAACAAAAACATCGTCTTTCAGGGAAAGACTCCATCGGAGGTGAATCTCAAGGCGGGCAACGGGTTTTTCAAAAAGGCCTCCTACACCATCAGGTTTGAGAAAAAAGGCTACAAGGATTCCGTCTACACCCTTACAAGCACGCTGGATGGATGGTATTTTGGCAATCTGATATCCGGCAACATCATCATTGGAATGCTCATCATCGATCCTATCACCGGAGCGATGTGGCAGCTTGACCCGCATGTTTCCGTGAAACTTCCCAAGTGAGCAGACTTGTCATGGATATCGACCGGATTCCTTCGAACCTGCCCAATTACCATGAACTTCTTGTTTAAAAACCTGTTTTAGCCAAGAAAAAAGCAACTCGTCTGCTGGTGTAAACCGGTCGCTTGGTGATGGGCACGATTGGATTTGAACCAACGACTTCTACCGTGTGAAGCTGATTTTATTGCCAAAATGCAATTTGATATACTCAGCTATTAGCAACTTTATTTTAATATATCTTACATCATTATAAGAAAATGTAAATACTTAATCGAAACTATTTTTACTCGCTGTTACTCATGTTTACCCCCCATGCGGATAGGGTTTGCATACCCTTTTGCATACCCTTTTAGGGTCAATAAACACAATACAGTAAGAGGGGATAACAAAAATAAGGTCTGGATTTGATGGCTCATAGAAAAGAAGAATAAACTACGCTAAGACGTGGTACAATATTGATTGAGGTAGTGACCGATATGAGGAAAAACTTACTGTTGGTACTGATTATTCTAAGTGTGTTACTCAGTGGATGTGACCTCTCCTCCTATTCTGGTTTTTTTAGCACAAATTCTATTGATGGTCTTTACATATCAAGAAGCAATGGAAGGTATATCGGAGGGAATCTCCTCGAAATCTACGGTACTATAAAGAACTCTTCCCAGTTCTTTAAGAACAACGTTAAAGCCAAAGTCATTCTGAAGGACAGTCATGGCAATCATCTTAAAACGTATACGGAGTATTGCGGCCCCATAGAGCCCGGAAAGGATATTCCATTATGGATATCTTCCTTAGCAGTGAACGGAGTATATGCGACAGGGTATGAATTAGAAATTGTCGAGGCTACTGAATATCACAATATTTCATCATCTGATCTGCGGTATTTCCAAGGTTACCACGATTTTTCTTTCACAATAACTGACTCTTCCTTGGCGAAGTCAGATACGTCTTCACTCTGGAAGTACACAGTTAAGGTTGATGTTACAAATGATAATGACATCGATCTGGGCAGCATATACGGTCAGAGTTTATTGTATTTGACAAATGGATTGATTGCTGATTACAGCAATACGTATGTCAAAACATCTCTCAAGGTGGGAGAGACCATGGAACTGATATTTACCTACCTTCTAAATGAGGGTGAAACTGTATATCGCATTGATTTCTGGGGGAGTGGTCATGATTTAGACTGATGAAGTATCTTTTCGTTTGATTGCTCCGGATCGTTACTGGACGTAATGTGTGCCCTTTGTTTTTCTTCTTATAGCTCATCTAACACATTGTTATCATCATTTACCACAGTTATGTAGTAACCCACCCAGTGCTATACAGTGCTACATACTGCTTTTTGTTGACCTCCTGCCATTCAACGCTATAATAAGCGTACAGCCGTAGAGGGTTGGCTCTACCTGTCAAAGCGCTGAGGAAGAAGTGTTGCTCGCTTAGTGGGATGGCCTTTGGTTCATCCCATATTGTTGAATAGTGCAAAGGAAATTTTAAATGACACTTGAAAAACCATATGTGATGTCGTTTTCCCTGGGGGGATTGAATCTCCATGAATCGCTCATTGTAGCCAATGCCTATCTTCTCTCTCATGATTGGGACCAGGTACGTGATGTCATCCTCAAGGAGAACTTGTTCCAGACCCGGATGGCGAGCAGCTCCAAGCGTCTGTTGAATGAGATTATAAGTCGCATACGGCAAATGAGCGAGGAGGAGATGCAGCTCTTCTGCACTGGCAATGACCAGGATCAGCGTCATCTGCTTTGGTTGGCGATCTGCCGACGGTATGAGTTTATCAGAGACTTCTATCAGCAGATTGTCCAAGGACATTGGAGAGCGCTTAAGGAGCGAGTCACCAACGATGACTTCAACCTCTTCTGGGCCCAGAAGAGAGTCGATCACCCCGAGGTGGAACGTATCAGCAACCTGACGAAGGAGAAGCTTCGATCCGTAGTCTTCAGGATCATGCGTGAAGTCAGCCTGATCAGCAAGGACAACCACATCAACAACGTTGTGCTCAGCAGCGCTGTGCATGACCTGATTATCGCCACCGACTCATCCCAGCTGAGCCTGTTCACGACTCTCGACTCGCAAGGGGGCTCCTATGGCATTTGAGTATGAAGGTCGACCTCTCGATGAGCGCTTTGATTTCTTGCTCGACACAATCTCCTCAAAATCATTTCAAGCGATGGAAGGGCTCGGAAATGAAGCTCCGTTCTTCATCTGTGAGTTTGAGGTCGAGGAAACGAACGAAATGTACAAAGCGGTCAAGAGCCTCGATATCCGGCTTGCCCAGCGTGGAATACGGGTTCGTCACATTAATCTCTATGACCTCTGCATTGAAATCCTCAAAAGCGAAGGCGGCCTATGGGATGTTGTGAGAGAAGAAGAAACCGCATTCCCCAAAGATCAGTTGCTAGAGGATTTCCTCGGTACCTTTGATGCGGAGACACAACTACCGACCCAGATTTCCGATAAGACCAAAGACAAGGACTTTGATGTCCTTTTCATTACCGGGGTTGGAGAGGTTTACCCTTATGTTCGAACTCATGCACTGCTGGAGAACCTTCCTACCTATGTCCATAGGTTCCCGCTTGTAATGTTCTTTCCCGGGAAATACATCCAAACCTTGCATACAGGAGCTATGCTCAAACTCTTTAACCGATTGAACGACGGCAAGTACTACCGTGCACTCAATATCTTCCGCTACTTACCATGACCAGGAGGGTTGGCATGACTATTAAAGATATCTTTCTCAAGCCAGTTGACCGGCATATCGACGGGGTTATCAAGGCTGACGACGAGCGAAGTCTGCTCACAGAGGTGGAGGAGTACGTCATCACCGCCGAGGTACATAAATCCCTTGGGAGAGTTCTCGACTATTATCTGAACAACAAAGTAGTCAATGGAGCCTGGATATCCGGTTTCTTTGGGTCTGGTAAATCTCACTTGCTGAAGATGCTGGCGTTGCTCTTGGAGAATCGAGAGATAGAAAACCAGAAGACGCTCGACCTCTTCCTTGCCAAGGTGACCGATGATCCTCTCTTCAAGGCCAACCTCGAGAAGGCATGCACCATCCCCTCAAAGAGCATCCTCTTCAACATTGCCCAGAAGGCGAACAAGATGAGCAAGGATCATACGGAGACGCTCCTCGGAACCTTTGTGAAAGTTTTCGATGAGATGTGTGGCTACTACGGGAACCTCGGCTACATAGCCCAATTTGAGCGTGATCTCGATAACCAAGGCATGCTCACCCAGTTCAAGGAGACATACATCTCCCTCATGAATCGGCAGTGGGAAGACGACCGCAGATCTCCCCACCTGAGGAAGCGTAGCATCGGCAAGGTGTACAGCGAAGTCACAAAGACACCGGAGGCAGAGGCGATAACGATACTTGATCGGTACCGAAACGACTATGCGATGTCGATCGAAGACTTTGCCAACTTGGTCAATGACTACATCAAGAGGCAAGAGAAGGGGTTCAGGCTGAACTTCTTTGTCGATGAGGTAGGCCAGTACATCGCAGACGATGTGCGCCTTATGACCGACTTGCAGACGATTGCCGAGAGCCTGGCCACAAAGACCGGGAATAGGGCATGGATTTTCGTCACCTCTCAACAAAATATGGAAAGCATCCTTGGTGAGATGACCAAGCAGACTGGCCATGACTTCTCCAAGATTCAGGGGCGGTTCAAGGCCAAAGTGAACCTTTCAAGTGCGAACGTCGATGAGGTCATCCGACTTCGCCTGCTTGCCAAGAACGATGATGGCAAGGATGTACTCGATCCGGTGTTCTCAAATCACCAAAATAACTTCAAGACCCTCTTTGATTTCCCTGATGGAGCGAAGAAATACAAGGGCTATGAGAATAGACAGCAGTTCGTCAACACCTATCCCTTTGCACCCTACCAGGTCACCCTGTTCCAGTCAGCAATCCAGAACCTCTCAAAGCACGATGCGTTCACCGGCCAATATCAGTCGGTGGGAGAGCGGTCGATGTTGGAGGTCTTCCAAGAGGTTGTGAAGAGAATCGCCAAGGAGGAGGTCGGCCATGTCGCCCCATTCAACCTGATGTTCGAGGGTATCCGTGACGATATCAAGTCAACGGTACGCCAGGGGGTTACCCAAGCAGAACGGCAGCTACCCAATACGTTCACCCAGGATGTGCTCAAAGTCCTGTTCTTGGTTAAATACGTCAAGGAGTTCCAGACCACCCCACGCAATATCACAGTCTTGATGATCGAAGATTTTAACCAAGACATCCAGGCATTGAGAAAGAGGGTAGAGGAGTCCCTGGCTACGCTGGAGCAGCAGACATACATCAAGCGTACGGACAACATCTTCGAGTACCTGACTGATAAAGAGCGTGATATCGAAGCAGAGATCAAGAACACCGATCTCGATGTTGAGGCTATAACAGGGCAGATGTCCAAAATATTCTTCGATGTAGCCCTATCTCAGAATAAATTCCGCTATGAGGAGAATGATCAGGACTTCTCATTCACCAAGAAAGTTGATGGACTTAGTTATGGTAGAACCTATGAGCTTGGAATTCATATTCGAACTGACAATCAAATCCCTGAGAATCTGAGGGTCATGAGCCTCAATGACAATGATCTTGTGGTCAGCATTCCCGAGGACGATGATTTCTATCGTGAGAACCGCATGTATCTGCAAACCGAGATCTTTGTCATGCAGAACAACTCACGGGGACGCAGTAGCGAAGAGAGCCTTTTAATCCAAGAGAAAAGTCGGCAGAACATGGAGCGATTTGAATGGATCAAGAGGCGAGCTAATGAGCTTTTGGGACAGGCCGCGATGTATGTCTCTGGAGATGATGTTGTCTGTAGGCAAGCGGAAGCCAAAACTCGCATCGCTACAGGGTTCCAGCGCTTGATCCAAAGCAAATATCCCAACCTTGCAATGCTAGGGTCCAAGAAATTTTACCAAAATGAGGTTGCCAAGTATATTGAGGATGGCAAACGATCACAAAGTGATTTGTTTGACCAACTCTCGGTGGGTGAGAACGAGTTGCTTGCCACGATCAACCTGAACTCCACTAACGGGATCAATACCACAGTGCTGACGCTGCTCAACACGTATGAGCGAATGCCATATGGGTGGCCACTGTCTGCAGTGGTCTGCTTGGTAGCCAGGTTGTATGGCCTTGCCAAGATAGAGATATCTTTCGATTCCAGACCCGTTGATCAACAAACTCTCGTAACAGCGTTGAATAACTCCACCAACTACTCACGATTGGTGCTGAGGCCAGCTCGTGACATTCCCCTCAAGCTGATCAACCGACTAAAGCAGGTGTATACCGATACATTCCACGAGCCTGTTACAATGTCTGAAGCAAAAGGAGTCGGTCTACTCTTTGAGACTGCTGTGAATGATCTACTACGCTCCCTGGACTCGATCCTGCGGGAACAGTACGTGTTTTCATTCTTGTCACAACTAGAGCCAGCTATGGAGATGCTCAGAGGTCTGAGAGGCAAGAGTTATGACTGGTACTACGACAATATCGATTCCTTTGAGGATGCTCTTCCTGAGTTGATGGACAGTACAGTCAACCCGATCCTTGCATTCATGGCAGGAAGCCAAAGGCAGATTTACCAGAGCGCCAAAGAGTTTCTCGAACGTAATTCGTACAACCTCCAACAGGTGGCAAAAGATGAGGCTTCAAAGTTGGAGCAGATTCTCATGGACCCGAACTGCTTCAGGGGCAACCGTATGAACGCAGTCAAGGATCTACACGAGAGTCTTGAAGGTCGGATACAACGTCAGCTCAAGAGAATGATCGACGAGAAGGACAAGGCGCTGGTTGACCTGAAGACTAAACTTCAGACGATGCCCACATTTGGAGAACTTGACGATGAGAGAAGAGTAGAGGTAGAAGAGAAGTTCACAAGAGCTCAGAAGAACATGCGGGACACATCCCAAATTGCTGAGTTGAATGACCAGTTTAGTCGCTTCAAAGATGAAACCTATCCATCACTTGTGGTTGAAGTCCAAGAGTGGGGTATGGTGCGCTCTCCTGAAGGGCCATATCCAACAAAAGAAAAGCCGGCACGAAGACACAAGCCGATCGGAAAGGTCGATGTTCGTTACACCAAGCCCATGCTCACTACAAGCGAGGATGTGGATGAGTACATAGAGCTACTTCGGAAGGCCTTGTTGGATGAGCTTGCAAAAGAACATGACATCCTTGTGTAGTTAAGTTTGAAAGGAAAATACTGATGGATACCACCGCCTTGAAGGCATTTGCACAGAAAGCACGAACCGACTTGATGCATCAAGTAGGGGCACAACTTAAGGTAGTGCTCGCCCTCGATAGCCTTGCCCGGAGAGAACAGCCCCAGGCAATCTTGAAACTCGAAAGTGAAATCGAGAAGAAGGGAAAGGATGTCGTCATTGATGAGGTTGCCTATACGTGGTTCAACCGCTTCTGTGCCCTTCGCTTCATGGATGTGAACCACTACAACAAGGTCGGGGTGGTATCTCCCGGTATCAACCAAATCCAGCCTGAGATTCTCAGCAATGCCAAGAGCGGTGTCTTTGACAGCAGTGTAGTTAACGAAAGGAGGAGAACGCGAGTCCTCGACCTCTTGGCCGGTAGGGTACAGAGCCGTGATGCCCAGGGAGAGGCGTATCGCATCCTGTTGGTCTCCTACTGCAACGCCTTGGCCAAGTCGATGGAATTCCTCTTTGAGAAGATTGCAGACTACACAGAGCTTCTATTGCCCTCTGATCTGCTTGCTGTCAATTCTGTACTGGCCGACTGCAGGACTGCAATGACCGAAGAGGCTTGTGAGGATGTAGAGGTAATTGGATGGCTCTATCAGTTCTACATCAGTGAGCGAAAGGATGAGGTGTTTGCTGGCTTCAAGAAGGGTAAGAAGGCGGGAGCGAGGGATATCCCTGCAGCGACACAGCTCTTCACCCCACACTGGATAGTCCAATATCTCCTGGACAATTCACTGGGCAGGCTCTGGATGCTCAACAATCCCAGATCAAGACTCATCGAGAAGATGGAGTACTACATCAAGCCTGAGCAAGAGGAGGCGGATTACCTCAGGATCAACAAGCCCGAGGAGATCAAGGTCTGTGACCCTGCCTGCGGGTCTGGGCACATGCTTACCTATGCCTTCGACCTCCTCTATGAAATCTACGAGGAGCAAGGATACGATCCAACCCAAATTCCAATCCTCATTCTACAGAATAACCTTTATGGCATCGAGATTGATCAGAGGGCAGGAGACCTGGCAGCCTTCGCCTTGGTGATGAAGGCAAGAGGTAAGAGCAGGAGCTTCTTTGCAAAAGAAATTAAGCCCAATGTCATGGTGCTTGAGAACATAGATATCGATGAGGCTGAGCTATCAGAATATATCAAACATGTAGGAAAAGATTTATTCACGCTTGATGTATTGACGACCATCAGACAATTCAAAGAGGCTGATCTTTTTGGATCGCTGATCATCCCTGAAGAGAAAGACCCAAGGGCTTTTATTGAAGAGTTCAAGATGAAGCAACTCAAGGATGATTTCTTCCAGGTTGATGTGCATGATGGCATAATCAAGGCCCTGGAACAGGCAGAGTATTTGAGTCAACGGTATCATGTGGTAGTCACTAATCCCCCGTATATGGGAGGGAATGTAAACCAAAGGCTCGCTGAATTTTCCAAGGGCAATTACCCAAACAGCAAATCCGATTTGTGTACGATGTTCATTGAGCGCAATTTGAAGTTGGCTGTGAAACATGGCTATATAGCAATGATCACAATGCAAAGCTGGATGTTCCTCTCTTCGAATGCGAAATTGCGAGAATATTTAATAGACAACACAACCATCCACTCGATGGCTCATCTTGGAACCAGAGGGTTTGATAGCATTGGTGGAGAAGTTGTGTCGACAACTGCGTTTGTTCTTGAAAATAATCATCGTAAAAATTTGAAAGGAACATTTCTGCGCTTAATTGAGGGGAAGACAGAGGAAGAAAAAATCAAGGAATTCAAACAAGCTCTAACTGATTCTGATTGCGATTGGGCCTATAGAATATCAGTGGATGAATTTAAGAAGATCCCTGGAAGTCCGATAGTTTACTGGGTAAAAGAGAAATTTTTAAAGGTGTATCAAATCTGCAATACAGTTGGGGATAGGGCTGTAAAGGGATTAGATACAAATGGGAAAATTGAGAATTTCATTAGATTTTGGCATGAAGTTCCGATTGGAAAAACTAGTATAGTGAAGAACCATGAGGTAAAGTGGTTCCCTTTAGCTAAAGGTGGTGGGTTCAGGCGATGGAATGGAAATGCAGAATATCTTATTAATTATGAAAATAATGGTGAGGCTTTAAGACAAAATAAAGCTAATCTAAGAAATAAAGAAAAATACTTTTCCGATGGTTCAACATGGAGCGTAATTTCAACAAAAGGATTTGCAGTACGAAGACTGCCAAAAAAAGCTCTGTTTGATCAAGCAGGTTCGGCAATACATATTTTCAAAGACGATGAATTCTCTATTGATGATATTCTTGCTGCGTTAAACAGCAAATTTGTAACAGAGATATCCCAACAATTGAGTCCTACAATCTCTTTCACAACCGGAGATATTCGGAAATATCCAATTTGGAAGTTTGATGATACATCTATAATATCAAGAAAATGCCAAAACTTGTCTATGAATGACTGGAATTTCTTCGAAACTTCCTGGGATTTTACAACCTCTCCTCTTCTAGATGGATTATATTGTGATACTACTCTTCAGGAGACTTATCGAATGGCTCGCATTCACTGGAGTGAGATGACCTTAGAGATGCAGAGGTTAGAAGAGGAAAACAACCGTATCTTTATCGAAGCTTACGGTCTGGAAGATGAACTGACCCCTGACGTTCCTCTGGAAGAAATCACCCTTACCTGCAATCCTCGATATCGCTATCGAGGAAATAAGAGTAATGAAGAACTTGAATCATTGCTCCTAGCCGACACCATGAAAGAGTTCATCAGCTATGCTGTGGGATGTATGTTTGGCAGGTACTCCTTGGATAAGCCTGGCCTAATCTTGGCTAATCAAGGCGATACTTATGAAGATTATAATCGACTTGTTCCTGATTCTTCTTTCCCTGCAGACAAGAACAATGCAATCCCAATTCTGGATGGTGATTGGTTTGCAGATGACATTGTCTCTCGTTTCAGGCGCTTCTTGCGTGTCACTTTCGGAAATAGCCACTTCGATACCAATCTGAAGTTCATTGAACAAGCCCTTGGGAAGGATATTCGCCAGTACTTCCTCAAGGACTTCTACAATGATCATGTCCAACGGTATAAGAAGCGACCTATCTACTGGATGTTCAGCTCACCTGATGGTAGTTTCAACGTCCTAATCTACATGCATCGATATACCCCTGATACCGTCAGTATCGTGCGCAATGAATACCTGCGCGAATACATGAGTAAGCTCACAGGTCATATAGTAAATTTGCAATCGCAAGAGACAAATATGAGCCTGACTAAGGGAGAGCGTATTCGTGCTTTGAAGGAAATTGATAAGATCAAGAAAATCTACGATGGCCTTGAGAAGTATGAGCAGGATGTGATCTTCCCCCTGGCCACTCAACGGATAGAGATCGACCTCGATGACGGGGTGAGGGTCAACTATCCCAAGTTCGGAGCTGCCTTGAAGAAGATAGCCGGTCTTGAAGCAAAGGATGAGGAGTAGACGGTGGATAAACAAAGTTTGGATACACTTCAGAAGCTGTTCATGCGTCATCGTCTTGTCTTCTGGTACGATGACAAGGGAACCTTGCGTGAGGAATATGAAGGGCTCTCCCTGGAGGGAGTCACGAAGCTTGAGATCGTGAACAATGAGTTTGCGCTGAAGTACCATGTCCTCAGAGAAGAACCTGATCGGAAGTTCTTGCTCTATCAAGCGTCTCCGCAACCGCCTGACGATGAAAATTGGCTTTTGGATTTATTGCTCTCCTCCGGGGAGTTCAGGACTGATCGTACAGCCATCCTCCTCTCCGAGCTGGATATGGACATCAGCTTCCAGCACGTGATCAAGAAGCACGCTGCCTTCTTTGATAGCAAGGCCCGTATACAGCAATTGAAAAAACTGTCTTCAAAGAACGACAGTAGTAGAGACCTGCAGACCAAGTTGCTTGCTGTCTGTTGTGGAAATGATGGTGGACGCCTTGATGAGTCCTTGATGGCTCTTCTGGCAGAAGGCATAGTAGGGGGAGAGGATCGGCTCAACCTGGTAGCTCGTTGCAACCTGACCGAACACCTCTGGGAAGAGATCAAGATTCGATATGGGTATGTCAGTGGAAATCCGAGCTTGTTCGACTTTGCCTTTGAGGTCTTCCAATTCTCATTTGAGAGGAGCATTGGTCTCTTTGACGAAGAGAACAAGTTGTCGATCCAAGCCTCACTGTTCCTGAAACAGTGGAAGGACAGCAAGACCTATAGTGACAGCTTTGTTGCGTACTCCAAGAAGCTAGGGGATGAACTGAATATCCCATCGAGGTTGCAGGCTCTGGATTTCAAGGCTGTCATCGACTGTGATCTCTTCGAGGCCATCGATACCTACTGCATCATCGCCTTGTTGGAGCAAGTCAAGGGGAGG
>JAAYQW010000097.1 GCA_012519115.1 Spirochaetales bacterium | reverse complement strand
TTCGGCTCAACGGCGCTGTGTTCGAAGGTGATCCCCTTCGGCTTCTTAAAGCCCTTCAGAAGGTTTTTGCGTGCCATGGTTACTCCTTATCGGGAATACAACTCGACAATCAACTGCTCGTTGATCTTCTCGAGTTCGGTTACTTCACTTCTCCTCGGAACAGCGAGGAAGGTGCCCTTCATCGCATCCACGTCCAAGCTGAGCCACTGATAGACTCCGCTTTTGGTGTACTCCTTGAGGTTCTCCTTGATGATGAGCATCTTCTGAGCTCGCGGGCTGACTGAAATCACATCTCCTACCTTGACTCGGTAGGATGGAATGTCGACGCGCTTGCCGTTTACGAAGATGTGTCCGTGGTTCACGAACTGAGCGGCCTGATTACGGCTTGAGGCAAAATGAAGGCGGAAAACGACATTGTCCAAGCGTTGCTCCAAGAGTTGAATCAAGTTCTCACCGGTCTTTCCGGGAATTCTCGCCGCCTCGTTGAAGGTAAGCTTGAACTGTTTCTCAAGCATCGCGTACGTTCTCTTGAGCTTCTGCTTCTCACGAAGCTGAAGGCCGTAGTTGGTCGGTTTCTTTGATCGGGCTCGGGGATCCTTGCCGGGAAGACCGGTGCGCTTTCCGCTGTTCAGCGGGCACTTGCCGGAAAGGCAACGATTACCCTTGAGGAAAAGCTTGGTGCCTTCCGCCCTGCAATATCTACATTTAGGTCCAGTATATCTTGCCATCTGGTTCTATCTCCTCATCACACTCTTCTGCTCTTGCGTGGTCGGCACCCGTTGTGGGGAATCGGGGTGATATCGCGAATCGATCGTACTTTCAACCCGAGCACACCAAGGGTTCGAATGGCGCTTTCGCGACCGACCCCGGGCCCTTTGACAAATACGTTCACTTCCTGAAGCCCGCTGTCCATGGCGGTCTTTGCCGCTTTCTCGGCAGTGGTCTGCGCAGCATACGGAGTGGATTTCTTTGCTCCGCGGAATCCGAGTCCGCCGGCACTCGCCCACGAGACAGCGTTGCCTTGCAGATCGGTCACGGTAACAATCGTGTTGTTGAAGGTAGCCTGAATGTAGACGTTTCCTTCAAATACCGTCTTTTTTGTCTTACGTTTTACAGTTGCCATCTGTGTTATGCTCCTTACTTCTTCTTACCGGCGACGGTCTTCTTCCTACCCTTGCGGGTTCGGGCGTTCGTCTTCGTTCGCTGGCCGTTAACCGGCAAGCCCCTTCGGTGTCTGAGGCCACGATAGCAGCCGATATCCATAAGGCGCTTGATATTCAGGGCAACCTCGGTCCGAAGGCGTCCCTCTACTTTGTACTCTTCTTCGATCACCTTTCGCAACAATGCGAGGTCATCGTTGGAAAGGGTGTTGATATTGACATCCGGATCGATATTCGTTTTTTCACAAATCTCGACAGCCGAATATCTACCGATTCCGTAGATATAGGTCAGGGCAATTTTCGTTGCCTTGTTCGGCAAATCTACACCTGCAATTCTCGCCATCCATGGCCTCCTGAAATTCTCACAGGGTTACTACCCTACTATTTTTGTCTCTGCTTATGCTTGGGGTTGTCGCAGATGATTCGAACCACCCCACTCCGTCTTACTACTTTGCACTTATCACAAATAGGTTTGACACTTGATCTTACTTTCATCTTCCGGCTCCTAGTGCTTAGAAATGCTTCGTCTTCTTCTTCTGGCCGATCTTGAATCCATCGTAGTGGTGCATCTTCATGATGCCCTCGATCTGGCGGATCGTATCAAGCTCAACTCCGACCAGAATCAGCAGCGAGGTACCTCCGAAGAGCATCGCGACCGTCGAGGGGAAGTTGAAGAACTTCTGTACGAGCGTCGGAATCAAGGCGATGAACGCCAAGAACAATGAACCGGGCAGAACGATCCGGTTGAGAACCTTGGTGAGGTATTCCTCAAGCCTCTCAGCTCGAACACCGGGAACGGATCCTCCGTTCTCGCGAATCTGCTTGGCCATCTCGACCGGATTCATCGACACCTGGGTGTAGAAGAACGCGAAAGCCACAATCAACAGGGCGTAGATGATTAGATAGGGGGTGCCCTGAGGATTTAACCAATTAGCGAACGCGGCGAGCCATCGAACTTCCGGCCCCAAGGTCGTTGCAATCTGCAGGGGGAAGGAAAGAAGCGCACTGGCGAAAATGACCGGAATGACGCCGGAGGGGTTCACCTTGATGGGAATGTACGTTGATTGTGCACCGTACATCTTTCGACCCACCACGCGCTTGGCGTAGTTGACCGGAATCTTTCGGATTCCCTGCTCCTCGTATACGACGAGGGCAACCACGATGATGAACATCACCGCAACGATTAACACGACGATCGGGTTCAGCACGCCACCCTTGATCGCCGCGAACAGGGCGTTCACTGCGGTCGGGAAGCGAGCGACGATACCGGCAAAAATCAAGAGACTGATACCGTTTCCGATTCCCCACTGGGTAATCTTGTTACCGATCCAAATCAGCAGCATCGAACCGGTGGTCACGGTGAGCATGGCAATCAGGGTAAAGCTGCCCAAGCCCATCGTAAGCACGCCGGGGATCGATTGTGCATAGATCGTCACTACATATGATTGGAGCAGACACACCACTACGGTTCCATAGCGGGTATACTGCTGCAACTTCTTGTGCCCCGAAGGATCGGAGGCAAGCTTCTTCAACGAGGGAATCACCAACATCAAGAGTTGCAGGATGATCTGCGTGCTGATGTACGGCATAACCCCGAGCATGAAGAGCGAGAAGTTGGAGAACGCTCCGCCGCTGAAGAAGTTCAGATACTCGGTCAGGCCAATCGTCGAACTGGAGCTCTGAGCAAGGAAGAACAGCTTCAACACTTGCGGGTCGATTCCGGGAATCGGAATCACGGCCCCGATTCTGCTGACAACCAGCAATCCGAGGGTTATGAAAATCTTCTTGCGAAGACTCTTGATTCTATACATCTCAACTAAGGTGTTTGCCATGACGCCCTTCTTTATCTGATCTGGCCGCCCGCAGCCTTGATCGCTTCGACCGCGCTTGCGGAAACCTTCAATCCTTCAATGATAACCTTCTTGGTAAGCTCCCCGTTGTTGAGGATCTTCGCCTGAGTCTTCACGCCCTTCACCACGCCAAGCTCCTTCAGAGCCTCGAGGGTGACCACATCTCCATCATCGAACACTCGGGAGATATCGTCTAAGGAAACAGCCTCATACACCACCTTGAACGGCTCGTTGGAGAAACCTCGACGGGCAAGGCGGCGATAGAGCGGCATCTGACCGCCCTCAAAGCCGGGGCGCGTGCCTCCGCCGGAGCGGGAATTCTGTCCGCCGTGGCCCCTTCCGCAGGACCGACCCTTGGAAGAAGCTCCCCGACCGAGAATTGTTTTCTTGGTATTGGCACCCTTCGGTGCGATAATCTTTGCCATCTTACATCTCCTCGACTTTGACGAGGTGCGATACGACGTTCACCATTCCCAGGATAACCGGGTTTGCATCATGCACCACTGAGCTGGAAATGCGACCCAAACCGAGGGCCTTGACGGTCCGTCGTTGCTTGGGAAGCGTTCCCGCAAGCCCTCTGACAAGGGTAATCTTAATCTGCTTCTGCTTTTTTGCCTTGGCCATCTCTTACCCCCACATCTCATTCAGGGATTTGCCCCGGTTCTTGGCAATCTCACGGGCATTGAAGAGATTCTCCAACGCGACGAACGTTGCCTTCACGGTATTGATATGGTTCTTGGAGCCAAGCGACTTGCTGAGGATATCGTGAATTCCTGCCGCATCGCAGATCGCTCGAACCGTACCGCCGGCGATGACTCCGGTACCGGGAACCGCCGGCTTCAGCAGAACGCTGGCGCCTTTGTACTTTCCGATGATCTCATGCGGAATCGTGGAGTTCTTCATCGGAACTTGAATCATTGCGCTCTTGGCTCTTTCCACCGCTTTGCGAATAGCCTCGGTGATGTCATTCGCTTTACCGAAGCCATAGCCGACTTTGCCGTTCTGGTCGCCCACGACGACGACCGCACTGAAGGAGAACCGGCGTCCACCCTTCACCACTTTCGCTACGCGGTTGATCTTGATCAGCTTTTCGGTCAGCCCGTCGCTCTTTTCTCTGTCTCTGTCTCTTCTATCTCGGTTCCTATCCACACTGTCCCCCTAGAACTTGATTCCGGCTTTCCGGGCGCCGTCGGCGATTGACTTGACGATACCGTGGTAGAGATGCCCGTTTCGGTCGAATACGCATGTATCGATCTTCTTCTCAAGCATCCGCTTTCCAATCGCCTCACCAAGCTTCAGAGCATCGTTGACGTTGTTTTTCAAATCCTTCAGCTCGGGCTCGACCGTTGAAGCCGCAGCAAGGGTAACTCCCGCCACGTCGTCGATCACTTGGACATACATATGGGTGTTGGAGCGATACACACTCATCCGAGGCTTGGTACCGGTACCGTTGATGCGCTTTCGGATGTGGCGCTTTCGCTGCTGCAGTTTCCGTTGTTTATCGATTACTCTTTTCATCTTATCCTTCCACCCTTATCACTTCGCACCTGCGGTCTTACCGGCCTTGCGGCGGATAACCTCATCTTCGTAGCGAATTCCCTTGCCCTTGTACGGCTCAGGTTTGCGCAAAGAGCGCAATTCCGCCGCCGTCTGTCCAACCTGCTGCTTGTCGATGCCGGAGAGAACGATCTTCGTCGGTGTTTCGACCACCGCGGTGATTCCTTCGGGAACCACGAAATCGATTGGCTGGGCATAGCCGAGGCTCAACGTAAGCACATTGCCTTTCAAGTCCGCTCGGAATCCGACCCCGTTGATGATCAGGGTCTTCGAGAATCCTTTGGAGACTCCTTCGACCATATTCACGACCAACTGGCGATAGAGGCCATGGTAGGCACGAGCGGTTTGGGAGTCATCGACTCGCTTCACCACCACCTTGCCCTCTTCAATGGCGAGAGAGACTTCCTCTCGGCTCTTGAAGCTGAGCTTGCCTTTCGGCCCCTCAACGTTAATCATTCCATCGGCAACCGCGACCTTAACTCCTTTCGGCAGGGCGATCGGATTATTTCCAATTCTGGACATTCCGTGCTCCTTACCAAATCGAGCAGATCAGCTCGCCGCCGACCTTGTTCTCGGTCGCCTTCTTTCCGGTGATGACACCGTGGGAAGTTGAGACAACAACGACACCATGGCCGTTGTAGATGCGCGGCATATCCCGATAGCCCGTATAGACACGTCTTCCCGGAGTTGAAATCCGCTCGAGCCCGTGGAGGACCGGAGCTTGTTTCTCATCATATTTGAGGAAAATACGGATGTAGGAAATACCGTCCTTTGTTACTTTCTTGAAGTTCTTCACGTACCCCTCGTTCTTGAGGATTTTTACGATCTGAAGCTTCATTTTGGACGTAGTCACGTCGACCTTTTCATGTCGCGCCATGTTGGCGTTCCTGACTTTGGTCAGCATATCAGCTACTGGATCACTTACAGCCATTTCTCTCTCCTACCAACTGGATTTGGTGACACCAGGAATCTGGCCTTCGCTTGCCAACTTCCTAAAACAGATCCTGCACATGTCAAACTGCCGCATATAACCGCGAGGTCTGCCGCACACCCGGCATCGGTTCACCCGGCGGGTACTGAATTTCGGCTCCCTTTTGGCCTTGATAATCATCGACTTCTTTGCCATATATCTACCACCTTACTTTGCGAAGGGCATGCCCAGATGCTTGAGGAGAGCATAGCCTTCTTCGTCACTCTTCGCAGTCGTAACAATGGCGATATTCAAACCACTGACACGCTCGATCTTATCGAAATCAATTTCCGGGAAGACGATCTGCTCGGAGATTCCGAGCGAATAGTTGCCGCGCCCGTCAAAGGCGTTGGGCTTTACTCCCCTGAAGTCCTTTACCCGAGGAAGAGCGATACTGATCAATCGCTCGAGGAAGTACCACATATTGTCTCCTCTCAGGGTAACCATCGCACCGATCTCCATCCCCTCGCGGAGCTTGAAGTTTGCGATGGACTTGCGGGCTTTTGTCTTCACCACGTGCTGGCCGGTGATCTGCTCCAATTCCTTTACGGCGGAATCAAGCAGTTTCTTGTTCACGATCGCTTCACCGACACCGACACTCACCACGATCTTCTCAAGAGCGGGGATCTGCATCTTGGAGGTGTAGCCGAATTCCTTCAACAACTGGGCGGACACACTCTCCTGGTATTGTCTTTTCAGGTTAGGTACGAACTTTTCCATCAGATCACTTCCCCGGTCTTCTTAGCGTAGCGGACTTTCTTGCCGCTCTCGTCGAACTTATAACCAATCTTGCTTGTCTGACCTTTCGAAGTCATATATGCAACGTTGGAGACGTGGATCGGAGCCTCGAGCTCCACGATACCGCCTTGGTCCTGGGCAGACTTCTTGCGCATCGTCTTCTTGACCATGTTTGCGCCCTGGACAATGACCCGTTGCTTGTCGTGGTCGATCTTGATGATCTTCCCGCTCTTGCCTTTGTCTTTGCCGGCAATGATCAGCACGGTGTCGTTCTTCTTCAACTTCATGTGCAACACTCCTACAACACTTCCGGCGCGAGGGATACGATCTTCATGTACTTTTCTCGCAGCTCACGAGCCACGGGTCCAAAGATACGCTTGCCGCGCGGGTTATTGTTGGCATCGATGATTACGCATGCGTTATCATCGAACCTGATATAGGTACCGTCAGGTCGTCGGTATTCCTTCTTCGTACGGACGATCACCGCCCGCATTATTTCACCTTTCTTGATCGCACCGTTGGGCAGGGCGCTGCGGACGCTTACGGTGACGACATCACCTACGCCGGCGGTGTAGCGATGGGTTCCTCCGAGGACCTTGATCACCTGCACCGTTTTCGCCCCGCTGTTGTCGGCGACGTTCATGTAACTCTGCATTTGTACCATAACCGCTCTCCTTCTTACCGTGCTTTCTCAACGATCTGGACGAGACGGTGGTGCTTGTCCTTGCTCAAAGGGCGGGTTTCGACGATTCGAACGGTATCGCCGATGCCTGCCTCATTGCGTTCATCATGGGCTTTCACCTTTTTGGTGCGAGTCAAATATTTCTTGTACAGAGGGTGCAGCTTCCGCGAGGAGAGCTCGACGACTATCGTCTTCTCCATCTTGTCGCTGACTACCACTCCGGTGTAACTCTTCCTTACCTTTTGCATATCGGAGCTCTCCCTTACTTCGCAGATTTGCGGATCCCCAACTCATACTCTCGGATGAGGGTGTTCGTTCGGGCGATATTTCGTTTGATGGTTCTCACGGCCAGCGGGTTTTCCACGTGCCCGAGCACTCGTCGCATCCTCAAGTCGAAGTACTCTTTGTGCAGCTGGTCTCTCTTGGCGACCAACTCTTCAAGGGTCATCTCTTTATAGGAATGTTTCATTACACCACCTCCCGGCGAGAGACGAACTTCGTCTTGATTGGAAGCTTGCTTCCCGCAAGCGCAAGCGCTTCACGAGCGAGCTCTTCACTGACTCCACCCATCTCGAACATGACCGCTCCGGTTTTCACCACGGCGACCCATCCCTCCGGGTTTCCCTTACCATTTCCCATTCGGGTTTCAGCAGGCTTCTTGGTGTACGGCATATCGGGGAAAATCCGGATCCATACCTTTCCACCGCGCTTGATGTGACGGGTCATCGCGACACGAGCTGCCTCGATCTGGCGGTTGGTGATCCACTTCGGCTCAAGAGCCAAGAGGCCATACTCGCCAAACGCGATCGTATTGCCACGGGTAGCGATGCCATCAATGGAGCCACGCTGCTTCTTTCTGTATTTAATTCTCTTAGGACTCAGCATTGCTTACAAACTCCTTCCCTCAAGACCTTCATTCCTGCTGCTCCTGCGGACAAGATCACCGGCTTCGTCTTTTACCGGGCGATCATAGATTTCTCCATTGAACACCCATACCTTGACGCCGACGACACCAAAGCTGGTATCGGCAGTTGCAAATCCGTAGTCGATATCACTGCGAAGCGTATGAAGAGGGATGCGTCCTTCTTTCATCCACTCGCTGCGGGCGATTTCGGCGCCGCCGATTCGGCCGGAAAGGCGAATCTTGACTCCTTGAGCTCCGCTTTGCATCGCCTTGGAAACCGCGATCTTCATCGCCCTCCGGAAGGATCCGCGAGCAACGAGCTGGCGAGCAACGTTCATTGCGATCAACTGGGCATCCGCTTCAGGCTTCTTCACTTCTTTGATCTTGATCTGAATCTTCTTATCGGTGAGCTTCTGAAGGCGCTCGCCGAGCTTCTCGACGTTCGCTCCCTTACTTCCGATGATGACCCCGGGCCGACTGGTGGTGATGACCATCGTGATGCGCTGGGGCTTTCGAATAATCTCAAGATCGCTGATCTCCGCTCCGGCGGTCTCAGGACTCGTCATCAGCGCCTTTCGAAGTTTCAAATCTTCGTGCAGCGTATCCGCATACTCGCGGGGGTCTACATACCACTTGGATTTCCAAGTCTTGTTGATTCCAAGTCTCAGACCGATTGGGTTTACTTTCTGGCCCATTTACTTCCTCCCGCTCGCTTTTTCGTCGACGCTGACGGTAATGTGAGACATTCTCTTCAACAAGATATCCCGCCTTCCGTGGCTTCGCGGCCAAACACGCTTCAGCCGAGGCCCTTCATTGACCTGCAGATCGGTGATCACCAGATCCTCTTCGTCGATCTTCTTGTTGAGGTACGTTGCATTCGCAGCGGCACTCTTGAGGACTTTGAGGATGAGGCCGGCGCCCTTCTGTGGCATCGCTTCAAGAATTGAAACGGCGTTCACATAGGACTCGTGTCGCACCAAGTCCGCAACGGGGCGAACTTTGAGCGGACTGATCATCAGATACTTTGCGGTAGCGGTATATCCTTTCTTACCTTCTTCTTTCCTAGCCATTCTTACCTTCCTCCCTTCTTGTCGGAGGCATGGCCTCTGAAAATACGGGTGGGAGCAAACTCTCCAAGCTTATGTCCAACCAAGTTTTCGGTGATGAACACCGGGACCCACGTCTTGCCGTTGTAGACGGAGATCGTGAAGCCCACCATCTCGGGGATGATCGTCGAACTTCTGGAATAGGTCTTGATCATCTGCTTTTGATTTGCCTTCAGGGAATCTTGAACTCGCTTATAGAGCTTCTTTTCAACAAAAGGCCCTTTTTTGATTGATCTAGCCACGTTTCACTCCTACTTCCGTCTCTTGACGATGAACTTGCCGGAAGGCTTCTTCTTCGATCGGGTCTTCGAGCCTTTGGTCGGCTTGCCCCACGGGGTTACCGGGTGGCGACCACCGCTGGTTTTACCTTCACCGCCACCGTGCGGATGATCGATCGGGTTCATCGCGACACCGCGCACCTTGGGTCGGCGACCCAGATGACGACTCTTACCGGCTTTACCGAGATTGACGTTCATATGGTCTTCATTTCCGAGACTGCCGATTGTGGCGTAGCACTCGCCAAATACCATTCGCATCTCTCCGGAAGGCAGACGAAGGGTAACATAATCCCCCTCTTTTGCGGCGACCGTCGCGCTTCCACCGGCGGAGCGAACCATCTGTCCGCCTTTGCCGAGGTTGAGTTCAACGTTATGCACCGCAAGTCCGAGGGGAATCGCCTTCAACGGGAGGGCGTTGCCGATCGTAATGGGAGCATCGGGTCCGCTGAGGACCGTCGTTCCTACCTTGATCCCTTTCGGAGCGAGCATATAACGCTTTTCACCATCCGCGTAAAACACCAAGGCGATATTAGCGGTTCGGTTCGGATCGTATTCGATCGTTCGAACGACACCGGGGACACCGACCTTGTCACGCTTGAAATCGATGATCCGATACGCACGCTTATGTCCACCGCCGCGCCGTCTGACGCTGATCCGACCGAAGTTGTCACGACCGGCTTTCCTGGAAAGCCCGACTGTAAGAGATTTCTCCGGCTTATTGGTGGTAATTTCACTGTAATCCAGCGAGCTCTTCTGCCTGAGCGTGGGCGTATAGGGTTTATATGTCTTTAAAGCCATGTTCCTTCCACTCCTTATACACCTTCGATGGCTTGGATTGAATCACCCTTGGCCAACGTCACGACAGCCTTCTTCCAGTCGCCGGTCGTTCCCTTGATGGAACCGCCCCGGCTTCGAGAGTACTTCGGCTTGCCTTTCACGATCATCACGTTACACTTCACGACATCGACTTTGAACAACTCGCTGACCGCATCGCTGATCATGTGCTTGTTCGCGTCCATGTGCACTCGGAACGTGTACTTCTTCATTTCCGCCTCACGGGCGAGGTTGCTCTTTTCGCTGAGCACCGGCTCGATAATTATCTGATCTGCTCTCATTTGCTTTGTCCTTCTGCTTCACCATAGAAGGTGTTCAGGTTCTTCGCCGCGCCTTCGAGGACCAGAAGCTTGCGCCCGTAGAGCAACTCTTTGGCACTGAGGCTGTTGTAGGAGAGCACGTACAGATAAGGAATGTTCCTTGCTGCCCGGCGCAGAAGCTCATCATCTTCTCCGATGATGAGAATCGTGCGGCTCTCGTCGGTGACAAAGTTCTTAAGAATCGCGCTCAGGTCTCGGGTCTTGCCGCTTTCGATCGTGAAATCTTCCACGACCACCAGCCGCCCATCCTGGACACCGAGGCTTAAGAGGCTCTTCATCGCAAGGCGTTTCATTTTCTTGGGCAACCTGTAGGAATAATCTCTGGGCTTCGGTCCGAAGATCGTTCCGCCACCCGTCCAGATCGGGCTCTTCTTATCTCCCGCCCGGGCGTTTCCGGTTCCCTTCTGTTTGTACGGCTTGGCGTTGCTATAGTTAACCTCGCCTCGCGTTTTCGTGCTGGCGGTCCCGACTCGGCGGTTTGCCAGTTCGTTGTTAACGGCGTGGTAGATCGTACCGTTGCTCACTTCGCGGTTGAACACCGTATCGTCCAACTCGATCGTCCTGAGCTCTTTGCCGTCAATTGAATAGACTTTCGCTTTCATTTCCCTGCCCCTACTACTTCTTGACCGCTTTCTTCACGATGACAACACTCTGGGCGGGACCGGGTACTGCACCCTTAACCAAGAGGACCTGCAACTCTTCGTCGACCTTAACAACTTTCAGGTTTTGCACCGTTGTGCGCTCATTACCCATGTGGCCGGGCATTCTCGTTCCCTTGAAGGTTCTGGCCGGGGTAGCTGACATTGCAGTACCCCCGATACCGCGGTGGAACTTCGAACCGTGGCTTCCACGTCCTCCCCTAAAGCCATGACGCTTCACACCACCGGCGAAGCCTTTGCCTTTGGAGGTTCCCGTTACATCCACAAAGGAGATTTCATTGAATATATCCACACCCAACACATCGCCGACCTTGACGTCCGCATCAAAGTCGCGGAACTCCACAAGATGCTGTTTCGGTTCACATACATCCTTGAATTGGCCGGCATATGGTTTGGTAGTTGTACTCTTCTTCTTATCTATGGAGCCAAGCAATGCAGCGTTGTACCCGTGCTTCTCTTCGCTACGGTTCGCGACTACGACGTTGCCCTCAATTTTGATGACGGTTACCGGTGTGAGGATACCGTTGGCATCAAACACCTGCGTCATTCCAATTTTCTTGCCGATAAGCCCTAACATCTCTTACCTCAACTCTCTTACTGTTTAATCTCTACATCCACACCAGCAGGGAGCTCAAGCTTCATGAGGGCATCCATGACACTGGAAGTAGGTTCCAGAATGTCTATTAAACGCTTGTGTGTCCGCATTTCGAACTGTTCGCGCGACGTCTTGTTGACAAAGGGCGATCTCAGGACGGTGTACTTGTTGATACGAGTAGGAAGGGGAACAGGTCCGCTCACTGTGGCGCCTGCCCGGACAACGGTCTCCACGATCGCTTTGGAACTTTGTTCAACAAGCTCTACATCAAAGCCCCGGAGCCGTACTCGAATTCTCTCTTTAGCCATTATTCCTCCAAAAAACAGGCCTTGCCACCGCCTGAGGCAGTGGCAAGACATTCAACTGTTGGTTACGCGGTAATCTCGGTTACCTGACCGGACGCAACGGTTCGTCCACCTTCGCGGATTGCAAAGCGAAGTCCCTTATCCATTGCGATCGGGTTGATCAGTTCGACGTGGATGTCGGTGTGATCACCGGGGAGAACCATCTGTTTGCCTTCCGGAAGGTTTACCGTTCCGGTGATGTCGGTGGTTCGGAAGTAGAACTGGGGTCGGTAGCCGCTGAAGAACGGACTGTGTCGACCACCCTCTTCCTTGCTCAGTACGTATACGGTACCGATGAACTTGGAATAGGGGCTGATGGATTTCGGCTTGGCGAGCACCTGACCGCGGACAACGTCCTTTCGGTCGACGCCGCGAAGCAGAGCACCGATATTGTCTCCGGCCTCACCCTGATCGAGCAGTTTGCGGAACATTTCAACTCCGGTGCAAACGGTGTCGCGGGTCGGGCGGATTCCAACAATGGAAACGGGATCGTTCACCTTCAGGATACCGCGCTCGATTCGGCCGGTAACAACGGTTCCACGACCGGGAACGGTGAAGATGTCTTCAATCGGCATCAGGAACGGCAAATCGACAGCGCGATCCGGAAGCGGGATGTACTCATCCATCGCATCAAGCAATTCGTCGATGCACTTCGTTGCTTCGGGGTTGTCGGGCTCGGTCAAGGCAAGATATGCGGAACCGGCGATAACGGGGGCGTTTTCACCGTCAAAGCCCTGATCGGTGAGCAATTCGCGCATTTCTTCCTCAACGAGCAGAATCAAATCGGGATCGTCAACCTGATCGGTCTTGTTGATGAATACGACCAATGAGGGTACGCCAACCTGGCGAGCAAGGAGGATGTGCTCCCTGGTCTGGGCCATGGCTCCGTCAGTTGCTGCGACAACGATGACCGCACCGTCCATCTGGGCGGCACCGGTGATCATGTTCTTGATGTAGTCGGCGTGTCCCGGACAGTCGACGTGAGCATAGTGCCGTGCCTTACTCTGGTACTCGACGTGACGGGTATTGATCGTAATACCGCGCTCCTTTTCCTCGGGAGCATTGTCGATAGCCTCATAGGCGAGCGCCGTATCACCGAACATCCGTGCGCAGTGCTGGGTGATAGCTGCGGTAAGGGTGGTCTTGCCGTGGTCAACGTGACCGATGGTCCCTACGTTTACGTGTGGCTTTGTCCTCTCAAATTTCTCTTTAGCCATCAGTTCCTCCTTGTGACGCTCCTAGCGAAGTCACAAAAAAATAATTGTATGCCATAAAGGCCCAAAGCCTTTACCATTTCCGGCGAGACAAACTGATTGTGAGGGTATTGATACGTAGAAGAGGATTCCAGAGGTCGGTTGGCGCCTGTCAGGCCCAAGCGACGTAGCAATTTGTTTAAAAAAACAAGCTTTATTACTGGAACCACCTCATTATCGAACCTCGACAATCGGTTTGGCCCTAATAATCCGTACGCCAGACGTACGGACACCTCAAGCAATATATGCGAAAGGGTTTTTTATGTCAAGCGATTACGATACATATGCCGACCTCCGGAGAAGATCGGCATATTCCTGCTACCATCTGAAGTGGCTGAAAGCCTTGTTCGCCTCGGCCATTCGGTGGGTATCTTCCTTCTTCTTGAACGCGGTACCGGTATTCTGGTATGCATCAAGGAGTTCGGCACCGAGCTTCTCCGCCATCGATTTGCCGCTGCGGCTTCGAGCGGCCGCAATCAGCCAGCGCATCGCAAGGGCTTCCCGGCGATTTTCTCGAACTTCAACCGGCACCTGGTAGGTGGCGCCACCGACTCGGCGGCTTTTCACCTCGACCATCGGCTTGACGTTATCGAGCGCCTTGAGGAACACCTCGAGCGGGGGCTCGTTGGTCTTCTCGCCGAGGGTTTCCATCGCTTCATAGAGAATCCGCGTGGAGATCGACTTCTTTCCATCGACCATCATCCGGCGGATGAACTTTTCAACAACCGTAGATCCATATACCGGATCCGGCAATACTTCCCGAACCGGGGCTGTGCTTCGTCTGGACATACCCTACTCCCTTACGCCTTTGGTCTCTTCGTTCCATACTTGGAGCGGCTTCGACGGCGATCGTTAACACCGAGGGTATCTTTCGCACCGCGGATGATGTGATAGCGAACACCGGGAAGGTCCTTGACCCTTCCACCACGAAGCAACACGACCGAGTGCTCCTGGAGGTTGTGTCCGATACCGGGGATGTAGGCTGTGACTTCAATACCATTGGAAAGACGCACACGGGCGACCTTTCTCAATGCAGAGTTTGGCTTCTTCGGGGTAACGGTCATCACCCTGGTGCAAACACCACGCTTTTGGGGACAACCTTCAAGGGCCGGGGATTTGGTCTTGTGGACAGTCTGCTTCCGGCCCTTTCGTACCAGCTGATTAATAGTAGGCATCGTTTCGATACACTCCCTTTTTGTTTTTTGACCCGCCGCTTCTCACATAACGGGGGTCTGTGCCGCCCAACGGGCGACACTTCATATATATATCCGCATCAGCATGGAACCTGCGACGCATTCCGGCATATGACGAAACTTACTCTTCATCATCCCCGTATTCGTCGGCAAAGTCTCCTACGGATCTCATGACCTCATCTTCCAGATCAAGCTCATCATTCTCCTCAATCATCTCTAGGCGGCGCGATTCCTTGACCGCATCGACTTTCTGCTGCAGTGCCAGAAGTTCTTCATCCTGAAGCTTCACGTCCCGGTATCTGCGCATGCCCGTTCCCGCAGGAATGAGCTGGCCGATGATGACGTTTTCCTTCAATCCGCGCAACTCATCTTTACTACCAGCAATAGCGGCATTTGTCAAGACTTTGGTTGTCTCCTGGAAAGATGCGGCGGAGATGAAGGAGTCGATCGACAGCGACGCGCGAGTGATTCCCAAAAGCAGCGGGCGGGCTACCGCCGGCTCACCGCCTTCGGCGATGACCCGATCGTTCTCTTCGAAGAATCGGTATTTGTCGACTTGCTGGCCGTGGATCAGATTCGTATCACCGACGTGAGCAATCTCCACTTTGCGCAGCATCTGACGGACGATTACACCGAGGTGCTTGTCGTTGATATTCACTCCCTGCATCCGGTAGACTTCCTGAACCTCATCCACCAGGAATGACTGCAGGGCGTTCTCACCGAGGATATCGAGGATATCGTGGGGATCGATCTGACCGTCACACAACGCTTCGGCGGCCTCGACGTTGTCTCCGTCGCGAACCAGAAGGTTTCTACCCATCGGGACCATGTGCTTGAACTCATGGCCGTAGGAATCGGTGATGACGATCGTGCGTTTGCCCTTGACGATATTTCCAAAGCTGACCAGACCGTTGACTTTCGCCAGAATCGCGGCGTTCCGCGGACGACGGGCTTCAAACAGTTCACCGACACGAGGAAGACCGCCGGTGATATCCTTGGTCTTGATCCCCTCCTTGAGGAACTTCGCCAGAATCATGCCCTTGGTGACTTTCGCGTTGTCGGCAACCTGGATGTAGGAACCGCCGGGAAGGAGGTAGACGGCGAGCACATCGCCCTTGCCCTTCTTCTCGCTGGTGATTTCAATTCGCGGCTGCAGTGACTCAAGGCTGTGTTCGGTGATCTTCTTTTCGATATTGCCCGTCTCTTCATTGACTTCTTCGATCAACGTGGTTCCGAGTTTTATATCAACGAACGAGGCATATCCGCTCTCTTCGGCCAGGATCGGTTCACTGAACGGGTCGAACGTGACGATCGTGCTCTTGGCTTCGACGAATGCGCCGGTATCGACCAGCAGCTCGCTTCCCGCTTTGACGGTATGAAGCGTGGGATGTCCGAGCAGAAACACTCTGCCATTGTCGATTCGAACCGATCCGTTCTCCTTGGAGAGGACGTTCTTGCCTTTCTTCACGTAGATGGGAGTTCCCTTGGCAACGACCGATCCGTCTTCTACCAGAAGCTTGTCGTAGCTTCCCTCTTCGATGATCGCGTTGGCGCGGAAGTATTCAATCGTGCCCTTGCGGGTGAAGACATTGATCTGATCGCTTTCGCGCACGACCCTCGCTCCACCGATCGAACCGATGAGCACCGGATAATTGAAGGCAAGCTTGTTTTCTTCCGCACTGGTCGAAGCCGTTCCACCGACGTGGAACGTTCTCATCGTCAGCTGGGTTCCTGGCTGACCGATCGACTGCGCCGCGATGATTCCGACGGCTTCACCGATCACCACCGGGCGGTTCGTCGCGAGGTTGCGGCCGTAACACTTGGCGCACACCCCGTGCTTCGCCTCGCAGGTGAGGACGGTTCTGAGCAGTACGCTCTCCAGACCCGATTCTTCGATGGCGAGCGCGGTCTCTTCATCGATCTCGACGTTCGCCTTGGCGAGCACTTCACGGCTGAAGGGATGAAGGATGTCCTCGACGGGAACTCGTCCGACGATGCGTTCGCTGATTGATTCGACGATCTCGTCTCCATCCTTGATCGCACCGCGCCAGATGCCGTTGATCGTATTGCAATCATCTTCGTTGACCACCACGTCCTGGCTGATATCAACCAGGCGACGAGTCAGATATCCCGCTTCGGCGGTCTTCAACGCAGTGTCGGAAAGACCCTTGCGGGCTCCGTTGGTCGAGATGAAGAATTCAATGATCGAAAGGCCTTCCTTGAAGTTCGATTTGATCGGGAACTCGATGACATCACCGCTGGGACGAGCCATCAGGCCGCGCATTCCGCCAAGCTGGCGGATCTGCGTCTTCGATCCTCGAGCACCGCTGTCGGCCATCAGGAAGAGCGGGTTGAATCCCTGCTGGTCTTTTCTCAGTTCTTCCATCAGCTCGTCGGTGAGCTGTTCGTTCGTCTGGGTCCACACCTCGATGACACGGTTATAACGCTCCTCCTGGGTGATATGACCTTGGCGATACTGCTCCATGATCCGCTGCTGCTCCCGATTCGCTTTTTCCATCAGCGCTTCTTTCGCCTGAGGAACGAGCATGTCGGAAAGCCCGATCGTCGCACCGAACAGCGTCGCATACTTGTAGCCGATATCCTTGATCGCATCGAGCATCTCGACGGCGATCGAATTCTTGTTCGCCTTCAGGGTATCTCCGATCAGCGTGCGAAGCTCCTTGTCTCCGAGGTTCATGTTCTGAAAGGGAACGCTTGGAGGAAGCACGGAGTTGAACATCACCCGACCCGGGGTCGTTTCGATCTTCTCGCCGCTTTCAAGCCTGTAGCGGATCTTGGCGTTGTACGAAAGAAGACCGCTGTCGATCGCGTTTTCGATCTCGCCGATCGAATCATAGAACTTGTTCTCGCCGGCCGCTCCTTCGAGCTCGCGGGTAAGATAGTTGATTCCGAGAACCATGTCTTGCGAGGGATAGACGATCGGCTTTCCGTTCGCCGGGTCAAGGAGGTTGGTGACGCTGAGCATCAGGGTCCAGCTTTCCATCTGGGCGGCGTGGGTCAACGGTACGTGAACCGCCATCTGGTCGCCGTCGAAGTCGGCGTTGTAGGCGTGGCACACGAGGGGGTGGAGCTTGATCGCCTTTCCATCCACGAGGACCGGATCGAACGCTTGGATGCCGAGGCGGTGAAGCGTAGGCGCCCGGTTGAGGAGAACCGGGTGTTCCTTGACGACCTCATCCAGGATCGCCCAGACGGCATCCGTCTCCTCTTCGACCAGGCTCTTCGCCTTCTTGATATTGTAGACGACTCCGTCCTGAACAAGCTTCTTCATGATGAACGGCTTGTAGAGCTCAAGAGCCATCTTCGAAGGAAGACCGCACTGGTGCATCCGCAATTCCGGGCCGACGACGATGACCGAACGGCCGGAGTAGTCGACGCGCTTTCCAAGGAGGTTCTGTCTGAAGCGACCCTGTTTTCCTTTGAGCATATCCGAAAGGCTCTTCAAGGGTCGGTTGGAGGCGCCCTTCACGACCCGCTTCCGCTTGGAGTTGTCAAACAGCGCATCTACCGCTTCCTGAAGCATCCGCTTCTCGTTTCGGATGATGATATCCGGCGCGTTGAGCTTCACAAGGCGATCGAGACGGTTGTTCCGGTTGATCACTCTTCGATAGAGATCGTTCAGATCGCTCGTGGCGAAGCGTCCGCCATCGAGCTGAACCATCGGCCGCAGATCCGGCGGGATTACGGGAATCACGGTAAGGATCATCCACTCCGGACGGTTTCCGCTGTCGCGGAAGTTCTCGCACACTTCGATCCGCTTCAAAAGACGCTTGTCGGCTTTGTCCGCTTTTTGACGCATCTGCTCGCGAAGTTCGCGACTGAGCTCCTCCAGGTTGAGGTTCGTCAGCAGCTTCTTGACCGCTTCCGCACCCATTCCGGCTTCAAATGAGTCGCCGAACTGTTCGCGGGCATCCCAATACTCGTCTTCGGTGAGCAGCTGTTTGGGCTTGAGGGTCGTATCGCCGCTGTTGATGACGACATATTTTTCATAGTAGAGAATCGACTGCAACGCGTTCCGGGTGATATCCAGCAGCATGCTCATCCGTGAAGGAACGGAGCGATAGTACCAGATATGGCTGACCGGAGCGGCCAGGGTGATATGCCCCATCCGCTCGCGTCGAACTTTCGTATTGGTGACCTCGACGTTGCAGCGGTCACAGATCACACCCTTGTATCGGATCGACTTGAACTTCCCGCAGTGGCACTCCCACTCCTTCGTCGTTCCGAAAATCCTCTCGCAGAAGAGACCGTCACGCTCCGGTCTCAGAGTGCGATAGTTGATTGTTTCAGGTTTCTTTACCTCACCGTACGACCAGCCTTTGATCTGCTCCGGGGAGGCGAGCTTGATCATGATGGAATCGAATTCTTGGATCTCTCTCATCACTTCTCTCCTTAATTCGCCGAGCCTTGCTTCGCCAGCAACTCTTCGTCGCGCTCGGTAAGGGGCACCAGGTTGCCGTCCGCATCATAGACCGACATATCCAAAGCGAGGCCCCGGATCTCTTGAACCAGCACGTTGAACGCCTCCGGCATTCCCGCTGTGGTCGCCGGTTCGCCCTTGACGATCGATTCGTAGATCTTCACCCGTCCGTTCATGTCGTCACTCTTGATCGTGAGCAGCTCCTGAAGGGTGTTCGCCGCGCCGTACGCCTCGAGAGCCCACACTTCCATCTCTCCGAGGCGCTGACCGCCGAACTGGGCTTTACCGCCGAGCGGCTGCTGAGTAACCAAGGAATAGGGACCGGTGGATCGGGCGTGCATCTTGTCATCGACAAGGTGATGCAGTTTCAGATAGTAGATATAGCCGCAGAAGACGGGGTTCACAAAGGGAACTCCGGTCTGCCCATCATAGAGAATCGTTTTCGAATTCTCCGGAAGGCCTGCTTCTCTCATCTTCGCTTCAAGCTGTTCCATCGATGCGCTTTGGAACACCGGGGTGGAATACCACTCATCAAGAGCGACTGCCGCCCATCCGAGCTGGGTTTCCATCAACTGCCCGATATTCATCCGGGAAGGAACACCGAGGGGGTTGAGACACACATCCAAGGGAGTTCCGTCTTCCATGAAAGGCATATCCTCTTCGGGAAGAATTCTTGAAACGACACCCTTGTTTCCGTGTCGACCGGCCATCTTGTCACCTTGGCGAAGCTTGCGCTTCGTCGCGATCAGGACCTTCACCGTCTCCTCGACGCCGGGAGGAAGCTCATCGTTGTTGCTTCGTTTGAGGCGCTGGATATCGATGATCGTTCCTTCGGTTCCATGGGGGACCTTCAGCGACGTATCACGAACCTCCTTCGCTTTTTCACCGAAGATCGAGTTGAGCAGCTTGAACTCGGGAGTCGTATCGCTCTCGCTCTTGGGAGTGACTTTTCCGACGAGAATCGAGCCGGGACGAACCGTCGCTCCGATTCGGACGATTCCGTCGGCATCAAGCTGTTCGAGCATCTTCTCGCTCGTATTCGGGATATCTCGGGTCAACTTCTCCGGACCCAGCTTCGTTTCACGAATATCGGTGGTGAATTCCTTGATGTGGACGCTGGTGAAAATATCGTCTTTGACAACCCGTTCACTGATGAGCACCGCGTCCTCATAGTTGTACCCGTGCCATGGAACGAAGCCGACGAGGATATTGCGGCCCAGGGCGAGCTCGCCGTGCTGGGTCGCAGGTCCGTCGGCAAGCACCTGATTCACTTCAACGCTTTGACCGACTTCAACGATCGGCTTCTGGTTGAAACAGGTGTCCTGGTTGGTCCGCTCATATTTCTGCACTTCATAGACATCCACTTCACCTTCGATCTCCGGGGAGGTCGGGATGACGACGATCTTATCACTGGATACATAGCTGACCGTTCCTGAACGATGCGCTTTTACAAGGACGCCGGAATCGTAAGCGGTCCTGCCTTCCATTCCCGTTCCGACCCGGGGGGTTTCGGGGAATACCAGCGGAACCGCCTGGCGCTGCATGTTCGAACCCATCAGCGCGCGGTTGGCGTCGTCGTGCTCAAGGAAAGGAATCAGGGAAGCGGCGACGCTGATCACCTGCTTCGGTGAGATGTCCATGTATCGGATCTCTTCGGGAACGCGGGTGGAGTAATCACCGCTGTGACGCACCGGCACTTCCTTGTCGAGGAATTGACCGTTCTCGTCAAAGGCAGCGCTTGCCTGAGCGATATAATATTTTTCTTCATCGTTGGCATCGAGGAAACGGTACTGGTTGGTAACCTTGCCGTCGACGACACGCCGATATGGTGTCTCAAGGAAGCCGTGGCGGTTGATCCGGGTATAGTTCGCCAAGGAGACGATCAATCCGATGTTCGGACCCTCGGGAGTCTCGATCGGACAAATTCTTCCATAGTGGGTGTAGTGGACGTCACGAACTTCGAAGCCTGCACGATCACGCGACAATCCGCCGGGGCCGAGGGCGTTCAAGCGCCGCTTGTGGGTCAGTTCGGCGAGCGGGTTCACCTGGTCCATGAACTGCGAAAGCTGAGAAGAACCGAAGAACTCCTTGATCGCCGCGACGATCGGCTTGATCGAGATCAGGTCTTGAGGTTTGACCGATCCGGTTTCCAGGTTCATCCGCTCTTTCGCGATTCGCTCCATCCGGGCGAACGCGCCGCGCAGGGCGTTCTGAAGGAGCTCACCGACGCTCCGCACTCGGCGGTTTCCAAGGTGATCGATATCATCGACGTTCGCTTCGTGGATATACACTTTAATGAGGTAGTCCATCGTGTTGGTGATATCCTGAGGAGTGAGGACGGTCGGCTCATCGGTAAGGAAATCATTATCTTCCAGATCGTCGCCGAACTTCTTATTGAATTTATATCGACCGACGGAACCGAGATCGTACCGGCGAGGGGAGAAAAACATGTCGGGCAGATCCTTTTCGGCTCGCTCGATGGCGATCATCTCGCCGGGCATCAATACGCTGAAAATCGGGCTTAGGACATCTTCCTTCGTCGGCTCGTCAAACCCTTCGCGGGTGTACTTCGCATCTTCGATCTCAAAACAGTTGAGGA
>JAAYQW010000008.1 GCA_012519115.1 Spirochaetales bacterium | reverse complement strand
TATATTTCATCACAAATCAAAAAGATGGGGATGCTCTTCGGCCTCTGGGTCGAGCCGGAGATGGTCTCGATCCAGAGCGAGCTCTACAAGAACCACCCCGACTGGATGATCGCGATCCCGGGAAGGATGCCCGGCGTCGGCCGGAACCAGTACATCCTCGACCTTACCCGGGAGGATGTCCGCAGGTATCTCTTCGAGACCCTTTCAAAGACGTGGAAACTCGCCGACGTGAACTACATCAAATGGGACATGAACCGGGTTTTCAGCGACCTGTACAGCCTCAATCCTGAGATGGCCAACCACGGGGAGTTCCTCCACCGCTACGTTCTCGGTCTCTATGAGCTGCTGACGAAGCTCGCCACCGAGTTCCCGGCGGTCCTCTTCGAATCGTGCGCCAGCGGCGGGAACCGCTTCGACCTGGGGATGCTCTGCTTCATGCCGCAGACCTGGACCAGCGACAACAGCGACGCCCTCTCCCGCCTCTACATCCAGGAGGGGACCAGCTACGCCTATCCCCTCTCGACGGTGGGAGCGCATGTTTCATCCTCGCCGAACCACCAGACGCTCCGAAGAACCGATCTGGAAAGCCGCTTCAACGTCGCGGCGTTCGGAGTGCTCGGCTACGAACTGGACGTCACCTCGCTGAACCGCCAGCAGAAGGAGGCCATCAAGGCCCAGATCGCCTTCTACAAGGCCCACCGTTCGATCCTGCAGTACGGAACCTTCACCCGGATCAAGCTTGCGAACAGCGCCTCCAACCAGGTGGTCTGGGCGGTCGCTTCCAAGGACAGGAGCGAACTGCTGGTCCTGTTCGCCCAGAAGCTGAACCGGGCCAACCCCGGAGGTGACATCCTTCGAGTCCATGCGGTCGATCTCAACGCGACGTACGAGGTGTTCCCCCGGCAGCAGAAGATCGACATCAAGGTGTTCGGCGACCTGCTCAACATGGTCTCCCCGGTCCACATCACCGAAGGGGGCATCGCCCAAGAGACGATCAGCAAGGCGCTCTCCCTTGACAGCGAGGTCGAGCACTACCGCCTCAGCGGCGAGCAGATCGCCTTCGGAGGGATCAAGCTGAACCAGCAGTTCGGCGGCACCGGCTATGATTCGATGACAAGGGTTCTGGGGGACTTCGGTTCGCGGATCTATCTCTTCAAGCGAATTGACTGAACCCGCCCCACCTTTGTACACTCCCACTCATGAGCGTCACGATCTACCACCTCAAAAAGGGTGACGACCACCCTTCATACCTCCTTCACTGCCAGGCGATCAGAAGAGTCGTGTTCGTCGAAGGCCAGGGCGTTCCCGAAGCGATCGACTTCGACGGGCAGGACGGCTCATCCGGCCACCTCCTGCTGTTTGATAAAAACATACCCGTCGGAACGACCAGAATCCGCAGAACCGATAAAGGAATGAAGCTCGAACGGATCGCAGTCCTTGCCCGCCTACCGCAAAAAAGGCTACGGCGAGCTCCTCGTGAAAGCGGGCTTGAGCAAAGTCACCGGAACGATCTACATCAACGCCCAGGTGGCAAGCCTCGGGTTCTACGAACACCTAGGGTTCATCCAGGAAGACAAAACGACCTTTCTTGAAGCCGGCATCCCCCATACGGTCATGCTCTGGCCTCACGGCCAAAGTGAAGCACCCTGTCCCATCCTGAAGCCGGTGTAAGGGAACCCCTTGGACACTTCCGCTTTTCCTGCTACAGTATAATCGGAGGATTTTGATGAAGATTCAACATTCTTGTCGTAATCTTCATCCCTCTGCCAAACCGATGGAGAACCAAGCATGAGTGACACCGATATCTGTCTTGTCAAGCAAAACGCGTTGTTGAAGACCCCGGCGATCTTTAAAGAAACCTGGCCGAACATGAAGGCGATCCTGTTTGCCGACAAGAACACCTACCCCGTAGCGGGTGAAGCCGTCCAGGCGCTCTTTGAGAAACACTCGATCGAGCACAAGGTCTTCATCTTTGAAGATGAAGAAGTCATTCCGGCGGATTATGAGTATGTGGAGCTCGTCAAGAAACAGCTCAAACACAATGACTATGTTCCCGTCGCCATCGGATCCG
>JAAYQW010000096.1 GCA_012519115.1 Spirochaetales bacterium | reverse complement strand
GATTGAGAAGGGTCTTCAGGCAGCGTTCGCATCATTGATCGAGGATGTCAAAACCCGATACGATGTGGCGCTGAAGCGGACCAAAGCCTTGGCGATCAGTGCGATGATGCACGGCTATTTGGCGTTTGATAAAGAGGACAACCTTCTTGTTCCCTTTCGAACGTGGCGGAACACGATGACCGAAAAAGCGGCTGAGGTTCTCTCAAACCTCTTCGATTATCCGGTTCCCGAGCGTTGGTCGATCAGTCATCTCTACCAAGCTATCCTGAACAAGGAAGAACACGTTCCGAGAATCGCCAAGATCACGACCTTGGCGGGATATGTCCATCACCGCCTAAGCGGCAAGCACCTCCTGGGAATCGGAGACGCTTCGGGAATGTTCCCGATCGATACGAAAACCATGGGGTATGACCGGGCGATGCTGAAGCAGTTCGCCTCATTGCACTCCCATCCCTGGAGGCTGGAAGAGCTCCTGCCTTCTCCGCTTTTGGCGGGAGAGCAGGCAGGCACTCTCACCGAAGAAGGCGCCCGCTTCCTCGATCCGAGCGGAACCTTTGAAGCGGGTATTCCCCTCGCCCCGCCCGAAGGGGATGCGGGAACGGGGATGGTCGCGACGAACAGCGTAGCCAAGCGAACCGGAAACGTGTCGGCCGGAACGAGCGTATTCGCGATGATCGTTCTTGAAAAGGAGCTGTCGCGTTCATACAACAAGTTCATCGACCTTGTAACCACCCCCGACGGTTCGCTGGTCGCGATGAGTCACGCCAACAACTGTACCGGCGAATACGACGCATGGATCGCTTTGTTCAATGAGGTGCTACACGCCGTGGGGCACAGCGTACCCAAGGCGAAGCTCTACGATGCTCTTCTCGGCAAAGCCCTTGAAGGAGATCATGACGGTGGAGGACTGCTGGCGTACAACTACCTCTCCGGAGAAACGATGACCGAGCTGCATGAAGGCAGACCCCTCTTCGTTCGCAAAGCGGAAAGCTCCTTCACGCTCGCCAACTTCATGAAGACCCAGCTCTATACCGCGCTAGGTGTCCTTCGGATCGGAATGGACATCCTCTTTGAAAAAGAGGGAGTGAGCATCGACTCGATCACCGGTCACGGAGGTTTCTTCAAAACCGCGCTGGTCGGACAGAAGATGATGGCAAGCGCCCTGCACACCCCGGTCGCCACGCTCAAGAGTGCCGGTGAAGGCGGAGCATGGGGAATCGCGTTGCTTGCATCCTATCTCATCAACAAAAAAGATCGGACGCTCGCCGAATTCCTCGATCAGGATGTCTTTGCCGGTGCGGAACGAACGATCGTCGAAGCGACCGAAGAAGAGATCGAAGGATTCAATGCATTCCTGAAACGCTACAAGGAAGGTCTTGGAATCGAACGAGCCGCTGTCGAGTTTTTGCGCTGACCAAGCTGTGAAATAATCGCTTGGTCACTCGGAGGAAAGGAGTACGCATCCAACTCCGAATAAGATGCCCAGGCGATTTCCGTGTGAACGCTCAGAGTGATCGGTCTTGAATCCAGCCGTTTCACTTCGTAGGCGCCGAGGTGGTATCGGACTTGATTGTTCTCAAAGGTGTGAGTGGCCAGAAGCCTTCCCACGGCAACGGAAATACCCAATTCCTCTTCAAATTCTCGAATCAGGGCTTCTTCTGGTGGTTCGCCATTTTGGCATTTTCCCCCGACAAACTCCCATAACCCTCCCACCGGTCCCCCTTCGACCCGCTTTGCGATAAGGTATTTTCCATCCTGGATCAGAACACCCGCTGTGGTATTTCGCTCTTCCATCTTGCATTTCACAATAACACGAAATGTGGAAGGAGAAAATGGATAAGTGCAATCACCAAGGTGGCATATCCCATCCGTTCCCGAGTACGCTCCCGATACCGGCCCACTACGCTCGTAATAAGCTCCTCGGCCTCAGCTTTATGAAGGGCTTCGACAAGGTACCAGACGCTTAATAAAAAGATATTGAGCATCGGTAGAAGATCGCCGATGATCCGTGGTCCCGGATCGATCGGAAAGAGGGCAAGCCCGATAGCGAGAAGAAAACCGCCGATGACCAGACTCAGACGAACCGCTCGGTTGTTTCGGAAGGCGAAACGCAGAGAAAACAGGAAATTCATTTTAATTCCGTGAGTGTCGGAAAGGAGGAATCCCGAGCCGATGACAAGATACGCCACCGAGAGAAGGTAGAGCTGAATCATCGCTCCGCCTCCTTTACGGCAAGACCGATGTATCCAAGGAGCGTTTCGCTGTCATAATACCCGACCCGTTCATTCGCTGCCTGAGCGCTGCGGAAGAGAATCTTGCCGGCGATGAGACTCGATTCATGGGCGGTGAACCCTTGACCGAGGAAGGCGGCGATCATTCCGGCGAGCAGATCCCCGCTTCCGGCAACTCCCAAGGAAGGATTGAGCCCTTCCAGAATCGTAATCGTTCCGTCGGGATCGGCGATATGGATCAGACTGCTTTTCAGTACGATCGTCGCGCGTAGGCTTTGAGCGACTTCCTTCAGCTGATTAAAGAATGCTTCGGGGCACTCGTTTGATTCAAAGCATCCTCTCCCCAGAACCGCCTCCCCGATGACTCGCATCTCCCCGAGGTGGGGGGTGAGAATCATCGGAGCGTTCCTGTTTTCAAGCAAATGCACCTTCGAAGCGAGAAGACGGGCAAGCGAACGAATCCCATCGGCATCG
>JAAYQW010000095.1 GCA_012519115.1 Spirochaetales bacterium | reverse complement strand
GATCTTGAGTTCAAGCTCGCCGAGCCTGTCACGAAGCGAGGCGCTTTCCTTGCGCTTAAGCTCTTTGCGCTTCTCGATCGCTTCCGCTCGGGAGGCGAAAATCGCGAGATTTGCTTTAGTGTGCAACACCGCCAAGCCTTTAGGCAGGAGGTAATTGCGGGCATATCCGGCTTTTACAACAACGATATCGCCCTCTTCTCCGAGGTTCGCGACATCTTGATTAAGAATAATCTTCATAGGAATACTCCTTACACAGTTCTTCTATACGCTATCCAAGTCTCCGTCACTCCCAGAAGGGGAAGTGCAAAGACAACCAGCAGGTTCAACCCTGGCACCAGGAACATCAAAATCACAACCATAAACCCTAACCGACCGGCCCTATGGATGAGGTTTCGCTTGACCAGATGAAACAGAATGATCGCAAAGCCCTGAATCGCATATAGCATGCTGATTGAAAGAGCGCATTGGATCGTGAGGGCGCGAGGGAGGTAGCCACCCTTGGCAAGCATAAGGACAAGCACAAGAGTCCACCCACCCAAAAAGGCCCAAATTCCATACTCCGGCAGGCGAATTCGGCTGAAACGGACGACAAACGGCTCTTCGCTGCCGCGGCTCTGAAAGGATAATGCCACATAGAAGGCAAATCCCATGACGGCCATCATCATCGGGGCGAGAACTGCTCCGAGGATCATCACCATCGAGCGATACAGAAGATTCACCGTAGCGTCATACTGGGCAGCCGATCCGCTGAATTGAGCAAAGAGCGTTTTGAAACTTTCGCTCATTATGCTGTCAACGCGCAGTATCGCTTCACTTGCCGAACTGAACCAGATCACTATCGAAATCGATGCCACCACCGCGAAGAAGCAGGAGGCGAGGTAACGATAGAGAAGGCGGTACCCGTCAAGGGTGATCCAAACGGCGCTGCCGACCAGCAAGACCACGGGAACAAAGAGCGAAATGACTCCGAGGACTCGGCTTTCACTGCTTGGAAAGCCGCTGGAGTGGACAAGCTCGATGAGTGCCACCAGAAGCGCTACAATCCCGACAGGCATCAGAGCCTGTCTGCGATTGAGGTATCGGGGGGCAAGCGCGATCAAGGGAATTGTGAAGAGGAAATTGCCAATCGTAAGCTGGGAAAGCACGATGCTTACCGCACTTACAATCAGAGTCATCTTTACAATCGGCGCACGTTGGCTTTGGTCCATGGCAATCTTGATTTATTTCTTCTCGAACGGAAGATAGGCAAGCACTCGAGCACGCTTGATTTCGCGTGTTACCGCCCGCTGGTGCTTGGCGCAGTTTCCGGTGATGCGGGCGGGAAGAATCTTGCCGCGCTCGGTGACATACCGGCGAAGCTGCTCCGGATTCTTGTAATCAGGGCCCTGGGGTGAAGTACAGAACTTGCATACTTTTCTTCGAAAGGCGGGACGGCGTCTACGGCGATCGCGTCCACCGCGTCCATCCATATCATTCATCATTGCGTCGTTGGTTTCGTCGCGCATTACGTTTCTCCTATTTAAACAGAATCAGAACGGAATCTGATCGTCGTCAAACTGCTCAGGCCCACCGTATTCGATTGGTGGCAGTTCCTGTTGCTGCCTCGGTGCAGATTGACCATACGCTTGAGCATCGGCTCGTTGGCCGCTCGGGCTCGAAAGAAGCTGCAGTGAATTGACAACGACTTCTACCTTGCTGCGACTTTGACCATCCTGTTCCCAGCGGTTTTGTCTCAGTTCGCCGATGATCGAAACCTGCCTTCCCCGCTCCAGATACTGGTTCACGGATTCGGCGCTCTTTCCGAACATCGCGCAGTCGAAGAAGTTTGCTTCATCCTCCCAGCGGTTGTCAGCCGTCCTCTTTCTCCGGTTGACTGCTATCGAGAATCGGGCGATCGCCATCCCTCCTTGGGTGTAGCGAAGCTCGCTGTCCCGGGTAAGGCGTCCTACTAATGCGACTACGTTCATATCATTTGCCATATTGCACTCCAATCCCTTTACGGGTCACTTCTCGGCGTTTACGAACAGATATTTGAGGATGTTGGCGTTGAGCCTGAACTCTTGCTCAAAGCCGGTGATGGAAGCGGGATCTGCTTTCAATTCGAAGTAGACGTAGTGTCCTTTGTCCTGCTTCTTGATTTCATAGGCAAGAAATTTAACGCCCATGTCTTCCTGCTTGGTAATCTCTACCCCGGCAGCTGCAAAGGCGGTGGTTACTGCTTCCAATCCGGCCTTTGTCTTATCCTCGTCTGCGACGAGAATAACGGTGAACTCATAATCTCTCATGGTTCCTCCTTACGGTCTGAATGATCCATCCTCAAGGATGGATAAAGAGGTCTGTATAATCTATCATGCTTGACCGGCCAAGGTCAACAAAACGGCAGAAACCGCCAGAGCATCCCGGCGGTTTCCCTGCGATGATTGCCATCGAACCTATTTCTTTTTCTTGTGACGGTTCTTTCTCAGCTTTTTCTTCCGCTTGTGCGTGGCAATCTTATGTCTTTTTCTTTTTCGTCCACAAGGCACTGTAGAGCTCCTTACTGAGGGGCAAAGCCCCGCGGTTTTGTAATTACCGTGTAATTATGCGAATAATGAGAGAGAACGTCAAGGGGGAAAGAAAAATGAATACAACCTTTGCTTCTCCCCGTCCTATATTCGGTATCTTCTTTGACCACCAAAAATTCTAACTTGACTTCTCCCCCTTTCAAGGTCAATGATAGGGGGCGGACACTATGAACTGCATTTCTAAGGAGCTAGCATGAAGATTATCACCAAATCGATTGAACCGATGCACTTTGATGTATTGCATCAGACGATTACCGACCCGTATAGTCCACAGGCGTACAAACGTCGGATCGATCGCGCGGTAGCAAAAGCGGAAGAGAACGGTTTTTCCCATCTCGTCATCTATGCCGATCGCGAGCACTTTGCAAACCTCACCTATTTCACCGGCTTCGATCCGCGCTTTGAGGAAGCGCTCCTCATCCTTGCTAAAGGAATCGAGCCGATTCTGTTAGTGGGCAACGAGGGGTACAGCTATTGCACGATCATCCCCTATCAATTGGATGTCGTGCTGTATCAGTCGTTCAGCCTCATGGGCCAGGAGCGGGTTCCGACCACAAAGAACGTCTTGGCGGAATCATATGAGAAGGCGGGCATCAACGGTTCAAGCCGGATCGGCCTCATCGGCTGGAAGTACTTCAGGGATGTAGAAGGATCGAATCCCGATTACATGACCGATGTGCCTCACTATCTTGTTTCATCGCTCCAATCGATCGTCGGCAAGGAACGGGTCCTCAATGCGACGAGCCTTCTGATCAACGCAAATGACGGACTTCGCACCACCGTGGATGTGGATGAGCTGGCGGTTCTTGAAATCGCAGCGGCGAAAGCCTCGCGCGGAGTTCAAAACATGTTCTTGAATCTCGAAGAGGGAATGAGCGAAATCGAAGCGTCCTTCTACCTCCAATTCGACGGAAATCCCTTGGTCGCCCACCCCAACGTGAACTTCACTCCGAAGGGAGTGCTTCAAGGAACCGCCAGTCCCTCCCGCCACCCGCTGACCTACGGTTCATCGATGAATGTGGGCTTTGGCTACCGCGGTTCGATGTGCGCTCGAACCGGAGTATACGTCTACGATCGAGCGGATTTCGACAAGTACTATCCGACCAGCTGGGAAGCGGCATATGTGCCGTACTTCAAGATGACCGCTCTGTGGTACGAGCTGGTCCGAATCGGCAATACCGGGAAAGCGGTGGTCGAAGAGCTGCTGAAACGAGTGCCCGAGTTCACCAAGCTGGGCATCGGTCTTAATCCGGGACACTTGATTCATAGCGATGAATGGACGAACTCCCTCTTCGTGACCCACGAGGAAATCGAGCTGAGAAGCGGTATGGCGATTCAGTGCGACGTCATCGCCAACCCGCCCGGACACCCCGGGCTGCACATCGAAGACGGCCTGGTCATTGCCGATGCCGGCCTTCGGAACGAGTTCAAAGCAAAGTATTCCAACGCGTGGAAACGGATCGAGAGACGAAGGAAGGTGATGAAAGAGATTCTCGGTATCGACATCGGGGATCAGATTCTGCCCCTTTCCGACATCCAAGGCGTCTACTACCCGTTCGGAGCGGATCTGAGCACCGTCATGGCGGTAGAGCGATAGCAGCAAAAAGATAAAACACACAGGTGAAGCGCCTCTTTGTAGAGACACTCCACCTGTGTGCCCCATTAAATTATCAGATTCACTTCATCAAATCATCCAATGACACGCGAACCACCTCTTCTCTCTCCTTGCTTCGCCGGATGAGTTCCTTGGTAAAACCGGATTTGGAAAAGAGGTAGTATCGACCACTCTGATTGCCCTTACGAATGTTCTCGCTTTTACGAATCAACTCATTTAATTCGTGGGAGCAAACTTGGGCATTGGTGAACTTGCATTCTCCGAAGATGAGTTCCCCATCAGCCGTTCTTGCGACGATATCGATCTCTTCTTCCTGCTTGGAGTGAGGGTCGGAGCCCCACCATGACCCTATTTCAATGATCATCAATTCAGGATGTACCATGAGATATTCCTTGCAGATCTCCTCAAACGGTTTACCCATATGGGTGGAAAAGCTTTTTTTCAGCTGCGCCGTTACACCGTCATTCCTTCCTCGCTCGATTAGCGCCCGATAGGGATACACATGTTTGAAATAAAACAAGAAAAGTCCATCTTTGATAACCCATCGCGTTCGCTTCTTATTCCTTTCTCTAAAAGGCAAGATATCCGTAACAAGTCCCAACTCGCGGAGTGTAGAAAGGTAGTAACTTGCTTGAGTCGGTGACAGCCCGCTTTTATCGGAGATTTCAATGTGTTTATTCACCCCATGAGCCAAGAGCTCCAAAACGGTGAAATACACCTGCGGTTGGCCTACTTCCATATTCAGGATATTCATCGGTTCGTTGTACAGAAGACCGTTAACTCGAAAAAAGAGGCGGGTAATCTCTTCTTCAAAGTTTTTCTTTGATGAAAAATACGAAACGTAGAGCGGCACTCCACCGGTTATCGCCTGCACACGGATAGTATCGATGTCACTGCCGCCATAGAGTTCCTTGGTTTCCTGCAAGGTGAACGGAAGGACCTTGAACTGGGCGGTTCTCCGACCATACAGGGGACTTTTGTCACCGAGCACTTGATGCTCCATAAAAGAGACCGAAGAACCGGAAAGGACCAGCTTGAGCTGAGTCTTGGGAAAGCGCAAATCGATACATCGTTGAAACACCCCCATCGCTTCAGGGATTGATGCACAGAAAAATGGGAATTCATCAATGACGAGGATAAGCGGCTCTTCTACGGCTTTCTCAGCCACATACTCTAGAAAGACTTCCAATGTAGTAAAGCTCAGACCGAATCCTTCATCGAGTCCCGCCGCGGCAGCCGTTGAAAGATCGGAAAGGGTTTTCGTCTCGGTTGTTTTTGCTGCCAAATGAAAGATTGTTCGATACCCTTCACACGCTTTGGAGATGAGTGTCGTTTTTCCTACCCGGCGGCGGCCATAGACGATCACAAACTCAAAACGAGGCGAGGTGAAGATTTCATGGAACTCTTTCAGCTCGTGTTCTCTTCCAACAAATCTCATCACTTGTCCTCCCTTCCATTCGGTGTGTCCATAGAGTAGCAGAAGAAGCGGAAGCAATCAAGTCATTCAAATGCGTTTTAATAAAACTGATTTGAACAACGGATTCACATCACAAACACCGATTTTAACGCTCTATTCAATGATTTTACTTGCACTCTTTTCCTCTTCTTCCTACACTGTCCCTAGGGGGGAGGATGAAGGTACTTATCTTCGGTTTGGGGCTTCATGGTGGTGGGTATGCTGCTGCATCCTACTTTCTCGATCATGGACATGAAGTACGAATTACCGACCTGCGGGCGGAAGAGGATCTGAAAAGCCAGGTGGCATCCCTCGTTCATCGAGGGGCGACGTATAGCTTGGGCAATCATCGAAAAGATGATTTTCTCTGGGCGGACGTGGTGGTGAAAAATCCGGCGATTCCTCCGTCCCATCCCCTTTTGAAAGACGCCCGAGTCGTGATCAACGATTTTTCCTGGCTTTTCTCATCCCCGTGGATTCAAGAAGTAAAGATCATCGCCATCACGGGAACCAAAGGAAAAACGACGACCAGCGCTGCGGTCGCCCATGCTCTCGCCCACCTCGGCGTGGAGGCGATGCAGTGCGGCAATATGGGAATAAGCGGATTTACCGTCCTGAAGGAGTTTGAGGAGCGGAGAAAACAAGGAAGAGCTCTTCCCGCCTATCTGGTCTGTGAGTTCTCTTCCTGGCAGATCAGAGATACGATCGGCGCTCTTGCGGGAGCGATGCCTCCGCTGGAAATATGCGCCCTGACTTCCTTCTACCCCGATCATCTCAACACCTACGAATCGATCGAGCGCTATATGGAGGACAAGCTGCTCCTGTTCGGCTCCTTCGTGAAGAAAGCGGTCATTCCTCAGATCATCGCTCAGCGAGTACGAAAACAGACCGGTTTGGACCGCAAGCATATTCGAGCGATCGACACCACCGTTCCCAAAGAACTCCTTGAGCATCCCAATCTCCACAGCGCGTATGCGATTCTCCTCTCGCTGGGATTCAAGTACCGGGAGGTCCTTGAGGCGCTCGGGTCATTCGCCGGGGTACCTCACCGCATCGAAGCAATAGGAAGCCTCAGAAACATCCTCTTCATCAATGACAGTGCCGCCACGATTCCCGAAGCGGTTCACTTCACCTATGCCAACTTCAAACTGCTGGGGGTTCATTTGATCACCGGAGGAACCGACAAACGCCTCGATCCCAATTCCATGGTTGAAGAGCTTCGTCAAGCCTTGAGCATCAGTCTGCTTGGGGGAAGCTTCACCACCGGCAAATTGATTCCTCTGCTCGAGAAAGAGAAGATCGCATACCATGGTCCTTTCGATTCGATGGGAGCGGCGCTGGAGGTCAGCTTGGATAGCGCATTGAAAAAAGAACGGGAGCTTCCCGATTTGCAGCAAGTGATCCTTCTCTCCCCGGGAAGTGCTTCCTTCGAACTGTTCGACAACGAATTTGACCGAGGCGATCAATTCCGAACTCTGGTGAATCTTCTCATCCTTGCCGAAGAGAGCGCGAGCGACGATACCGGAATCGCTCAAGACACGTGAATACTCGGTACCTTAGGATCTTGATCGGGTAATCAAGCGATGGCTTTCGAATAACGGTCTCCCCGCCAAAGGCGGTCTTGAACAGGTCCAACGAGGCAAGATACTCGCTTTGGTTGGAAATTCCAAAGAGATCATAGATTATTCCACCTCGCTCTTTGGTTCGACGGATCGCTCCATCCTGAAGAAGATACCCCACGTTGGGGCGGATCGATGATCCGGCGAGATAGATCGTTTCTTTCACGCCTTCGATGAGCAGCACTCCCCCGACAACCGTGCTCTGCTCAAACGCCAGAAGAAGGGTCGGCTTCACCTTCTTATCATCATCGATCGAAAGCAGGTGGAAAAAGTATTCTTTGCTTCGCGGGTGAAAGCGGTCGCGAAAAGCGGTTTGCGTGTACGTTTCATACCACCGGTCGAAGAGGCCCGGTTCATCATTGTAGAGTTGTAATGTGTATCCGGTCTCGCACTTCTGCAGCGCTCGTTGAGCGCGCTTGCGATATGCCAGCGGCTTTTGAAGATCGATTCGAACGGTACGCTCCGGTTGGATCGAATAGGATAACGGCAAGAGACCGGCTGTTGGAAATGAGATGTCTGTAAACGGAAGATCATATCGAATCGCAAAGATCGGTTCTTCGATCCGCTGTTTCAGCTGTTCCGATAACAGAGCCAAATCATTTGGCTTGCTCGGACCGAAAGGAACATACGCAAAAAAGAAAAGAGGAGCGATTCTGCGAACAAGAATCAGCAGCCGCTGCTCCTCTTCTATTTCAAAGGCGTAGGACTTCCACCCGAGAATCGACTTCACTTGAGCCCAAAAGAGCGATTGAAGCGGAGAACCGTCTCCGGAAAGGTCTTCCACTCTGATCGGCTTAATCTTCATGCTCCCCTAGTTTACCGGACCGTTGAGATATTTGACAGTTTTGATCTGCCTGCCCTCTTTTCCGATCGGTCGTCCGTCAACCTTCACGACCCCATCTTCCGCATACAGCTCAAAAGAGAAGAAGAGATCCGCCTTCACGTAGGGAATATCCGTTTGTGGTGGATCGAATCCTTCAACTTCCAGAATCGCTCCCGTCTCAAAATCATCGGCGAAGACCACTTCGCACGTGGTGTGCTCTTCCGCTTCGGGATCGTTCGCCGCTAGAAGCATTCCCCTGCTCTTCACCCCTCGGAAGTTCGAGGGTTTCATGTTGCTGACCAGGACGATCTTCCTATTCAGGAGCTCCTCTTCCGTGTAGAAGGGAACGATCGAACTTACAATCGTGCGTTCCTCATCCTCGTTCACATCCAGGGTAAGGATATAGAGACGATCACCGTTGGGGTGTTTTTCAACCTCGGTGATCCGGGCGACTTTGAGAATCACTTTTTCGGCAAAGATCCGGCCATTTGACAGTTCTTCCTTCATTTCCTGATTTCGCTGATCCTGAGAGCCGCTGAAACGCTCTCGAAGCTCGGCGATGCGCTCATCCTCCAATTTCTCGAAGAGAAGGGTCGGTTCACGCAGGGTCAATGCGGCATCGGTCGATCCCAGATCGTTCCACCTTGCGCTCTCGGAGCCGACGAAGGAAAGGACCTCTTGGCTGGTGTGCGGCATATACGGCTCGATAAGGATGCCTATGTCGCGAATCACGTACAGCAACGTCTTCAAGAGACTCTTCGCTTTCTCGGGATTCTCGTTACGCGCCTTCCACGGTTCCCCATCCTGGAACGCCTTGTTTCCCACCGAAGAGAGAGCGAGAATCTGCCGGAGGCCTTCGCGCAGCTCGCTCCGCTCCAGAATCCGATCGATGTTTGCTTCGATCGCTTTGACTTCATCGTACAGAGCCGTATCGATCTCAGCATCGAAAAGGTCGGAATCATCCTTGTAGAAGCGATTGACGAAGGTGAGAGTCCGATTCACCAGATTGGAGAGGTTCCCGATCAGCTGACCGTTCACCTTCTCTTGGAAATCGCTCCACGTGAAGGTGAAGTCGCTCGTTTCAGGCCGGTTGTAGAAGATATAGAAGCGCCACACATCAACGGGAATCTTCGTGTCCCGGACATCGTTTCCGAATATTCCGATCCCGAGGCTCTTGGAGAACTTGCCGCCCTCGTAGTTGAGATACTCGCTGCTGGACATGTGATGAAGCATCGTCCATTCATCCCCGGTCGCCAGCAGAGTCGATGGGAAGATGACGGTGTGGAATGGAATATTGTCCTTCCCGATGAACTGGAAGAGTTCGACGTTTTGAGGATCCTGCCACCAGGACTTCCACTCTTCCGTCGCTTCGCTGGTGATCGAGATATATCCGATCGGGGCATCGAACCACACATAAAAGACCTTGTTCTCGTATCCCTCTTTGGGAACGGGAATCCCCCACTTCAGATCACGGGTGATCGCCCGTTCTTTCAGACCGTCGCGAATCCATGACCGAGTGACCTGAATCGCATTGTTCGCCCAGAATCCCTCTTTGCTCGCCGTGTCCATCCATGCTTCCAAAAGAGGGAGTGCTTTCGGCAAATCAAGATAGAGGTGTTTCGTTTTCCGCAATTCCGGCTTGGTGCCGCACACCCCGCAATGAGGGTCGATGAGCTCGGTCGGTTCCAATAGGCTCTGGCAATGATCGCACTGGTCCCCCCGGGCTTTTTCATAGCTGCAAACCGGACAGGTCCCCTCGACAAAGCGATCGGCTAGGAAGCGGTCGCAGGTGGGGCAGTACAGCTGTTCGATCTCATGTTCTGAAATGTAGCCGCGTTTGTCGACTTTTTTGAAGATCGCCTGGACGATTTTCGTCTGAGCGGGGGTGGAAGTTCGTCCGAAGTGGTCGAACCGTATGTTGAACCACTCATAAATATCGCGGTGGATGACAAAGTAATGGTCGCACAATTGCCGGGGAGTCACCCCTTCCTGAAGCGCCCGGGTTTCCGTGGCGGTTCCGTATTCATCCGTTCCGCATATATAGAGCGTTTCATACCCTTTCGATCGGCAGAACCGAGCGAAGACATCCGCACTGAGAACTTGAATGAGATTCCCTAAGTGGGGGATGTTGTTCACATAGGGCAGAGCACTGGTAATGAGTCGTTTTTTCATGACCGTCATCATAGACCGCCGGTATTTTCTTTTCAATGGTCTACCTTGACTATGCTTTGATGCCTAAGTACATTTAGGGCTGTGCTACGCACAAAGGAGACAGCATGGATAATAGCAACCAACGACCTGTCCGCCCGATTCGATTCAACATCAGCCCCAAGCTGATCCTATGGATCGTAATCGCAGTGGTGGCGGTCCTCTTGGTTTTGAGCAGCTTCTTTGTCGTCGACCAAACGGAACAGGCTGTCGTCCTGCGCTTTGGACGCTACCACCGAACCGTTGGGCCGGGCCTCCAGACAAAGATCCCGCTTGGAATCGAGAGGAATTACAACGTACCCACCCAAGTCGTCCAAACGATGACGTTTGGCTACCGGGGTCAGGGTGCGGCTTCACCGCTGTATGGACAAAACTACACCAATGAATCGTTGATGCTCACCGGAGATCTGAACATCATCGATGTTCAGTGGACCGTTCAGTACAAGATTGAAAACCCCTACAACTGGATGTTCAAGGTGGAGTCCCGTGAATCGACGCTCCGTGATATCAGCCAATCGATCATGAATCAGCTCGTCGGCGACCTTCCGATCCTCTCGGTGATGACCAGTCAGCGTACCCGGATCGAAGTCGAAGCCCAGGAGATGATGCAGAAGATGTTCGATCTCTACGGTTTGGGAATCCGCGTCGTCACGGTAAAGCTCCAGAACATCGTTCCCCCGGTGGGAAGCGTCCAGGATGCGTTTGAAGACGTCAACAAAGCGATTCAGGACATGAACCGCTATATCAACGAGGGCAAAAAGCTCTACAACGAAGTCATCCCGGCCGCCCGCGGAGAGGCCAATCGCCTTATCCAAGTCGCTAACGGATATGCAGCCGAACGGGTAAACCAGGCCCGGGGAGACGTTGAACGCTTCAACAGCGTTCGGGAAGTCTATGAAACCTCAAAGGATATCACCGGCACCCGTCTGTACATCGAAACGATCGAGGAGATTCTTCAAGACAACAAAGGGAACGTCACGCTGGTTGATAAGAACCTCGCCAACTTCCTTCCGATGCAAATGATCCAAGGAGGTGAGAAATGATTCGCTCACAAAGAAGACTCCTGACTACCGCTGTCGTCATTATCGTTCTCCTTGTTATCTTTATCATCCTCGGACCGTTTTACATCCTTGTCGAAGGACAACAATCGGTAGTAACCCGCTTCGGCAAGATCATCGATGTGCAGGACCAGAGCGGCCTGAAGCTGAAGATGCCTCTTATTGATAATGTCGTGTATTACCCGAAGAAGGTTCTTTCTTGGGATGGAGCCGCCCAGCGGATTCCGACGAAGGAAAACCAGTTCATCTGGGTCGATACCACCGCTCGATGGAGAATCAGCGATCCGGCCAAGTATTATGAGACGGTAAACACGATCGACAACGGTCTCTTGCGGCTGAACGACATTCTGGATTCCTCGGTTCGGACGATCATCAGCGAGAACTACCTCAATGAAGCGGTCCGCACCACCAACCAGATCAATGAGATCACCGTGGAGGAGGATGTCCAAAGCCTTGACAGCGCTGAAGATGCCGAACAGCTGCGCAATTTGACCGCGACCCAGACGAAACAGGAAAACATCCGAATTGGACGGGAACAGTTGAGTGCCCGAATGAATATTCAAGCGGAGCAATTCACCAGCGGGTTTGGTATTGAACTGATTGACATCATCATTCGCCAGATTCGCTACAGTGACGACCTCACCGAAAGCGTCTACCAGCGGATGATCAAGGAACGAAATCAGATCGCCGAAGCGTATCGATCATACGGTCGCGGCCAGCTTGCCCAGTGGCAGGGAAAGACCGAGAGCGAACAACGGGTGATTCTTTCCACGGCATATGCGGAAAGCGAGGCGATCAAAGGTGTCGCCGATGCCGAAGCCGCTAAGATCTACAGCGACGCATATGAAGCGGATCCGGAGTTCTTCAACCTCTGGCGAACGCTGGAATCGTACCGCAAGACGATTCCCGATCTTGATAAAGTGCTTTCCACCGATATGGAATACTTCGATCAACTCTACGGCAAGTAAAGAATTATTAAAAGATATCAGGGGGAAGGCTGCCACCCTTCCCCTTTTTTTCTTCTCTTGCTATGGTTGGCCATGGCCAAACCCAACCTTGTCGTCTTTGATTTTGACGGAACGCTCTACCCGTTTCGCCCCTACGATAGCGAACAGACGCTTGTCCTCTCGCACGCCAAGACCAAAGGCCCCCTCTTTCGTCTCCGCGCCCGCCTCTTTGTCCGCGCCGACCAACGGGGAGCATTCAACAACCCGCAATTCTACAAACGCTACGAGAAGATGATTCGTGACGTCGACCCCGTTTTATTGGAAAAGACGGCCGGGGATCTGGCTGCGCTCCTTGGCAAAGAGGACGTTCAGGCGATTCGGGATCTGACGGAGATCGCCGATCTGGCGATTCTGAGCCTCGGAACTGAAAACCTCGCCGAACTCTTTTTGGAGGAGCTCGGTCTGAGAGATGAATTCTTCCTTATCAAAGCAAAACGGATTCATTGGAAGAAGAACAAGGCATACCTGCAAGTCAATATCGGGGAAGCTGAAGGCAAACGCGCCAATCTCGAAGCCTTGCGAGAAACCTATGAGAACATTGTCGCGATCGGCGACGGACCGACCGATATTCCGATGCTCCGGGCGGCGGATCTGGGCCTTCTTTTGATCTGGGGGGCCGAATCTTCACCCCATCCCTTTGAGCTTCACGCCTCGCTGCCGTCGGCGTGCGAACGAGCGAAGGAGTTCCTCACTTCTTAGGCGAGAAAGCCCATCGCACTCCGGTAGGCGAGCCTTTGACCGACCTTTGCGGTGACCACGGCCGCGAAAAGAGCGAGTGTGTACGCATTCGCTTGAGAGACATCAAAGAAATACGGCATACCCACCAAGAAGAACGCGATCCACACGACGAACAGGAACGAAACAAGCATCCCGAGAAAGCCGTTGGGATTCCGCTTCATCGCCTGCTGGGCGCTTGTCCAATCCAACAGAGGATTGTGGTAATCGATCGCCAGATGGAAGCAGCTTGTTCCGACAATCGTGACCAAGGAAAGCAATATATGAAACCAGAGATTCACGATGGAGAGCTTGAGAAGCAAGGTGGCGGCAAGAAGATAGAGCGTATTGGTGGTACCGACAAGAGCCATGTGAAGATACACCTTTGCATTGACGAAAGCTTTCGGTTCGAGGGGGTACAGACGATCATGAAGGGCAAGCTTGCCTTGGCGCGATACGCTGGTGCAGGAAAGCATGTTTATATTGGACATAAGCAAAACGATGAGGACTACGATCGATTCAAAGACCGGATATTGAGCGAGAGCCTTCGTCGCCTCCGAGATATCGCCTATGATTCCCATAGCGCTGTAGGTGATGATGAGAATCAGGGGAATCAACAATTCCCCGCCCAACTCGAAGATGAACCCGCTGGATGAGAGGAGAATCGTCCAGTCGCGCTTCATCAACGCGACTGTCGGCTTATTTTGGGCTGTATTGTTCTTTTTTCGTTTCTTCGTCTGATATCCGCCGGAGGCCAGCAAGGAGCAAGCGTGATGATACGTTCCGGCGGTCACGCTGAAGGTGATGTACATGAGGAGAAACGCTCCCGCGAGCCACACGAGGAGCAAGACCGGGCGATACAGACCTTGAGCCTGCAACGAGAAAGGAGCGAGATAGCGGGTCAGTTTCCTGATTACCGGGGTCAGCTGATTCGTCAATTCTTCAAAATTTCCGGTCATCTCGGCGTTTTTTCCCATCTGAGAGGATATGCCGATCACGAAGGCCATCATGATGACCAGGTAGATCAGTTCCCCCGAGCGTTGAGCGCGCCTCCCCTTGGTAAGATGAACGACTCCGATCTCAAGCAGCGTAACCAGCGAAATCGGAATCATCGGCCCGACGAGAAGCAGAAGCAGCGAGCTCAACAGGTAAAAGAAAGAAAAGCCCGTGGTCATGATCCCGACGACGAGCGCGGGTACGATGAAGAAGAGGTAGACCGGGAAAAAATTGAAATAGAAGATGATCATCCGGCTGAGGGCGAGCTCCGCTTCGCTGATCGCCAATGCTCGGAGCCGCTCGATCTCTTTCGCTGCATGCAACACGTTGATCGCTGCTGGAAAAGCGAAGATGAGAAGACTCAATGTGCCAAAGGCTATTCCCATCAGCAATCCGACATGGGGAACTCCGACCATCATCCCGACCATCTGATAGTTATAGAAGTTCGTCCAAAGCAGGAAAACGAAACTCGAGAGCGAGACGAGCATCAAGATCGAGAGCGCAATCCCGCTGATGGTCCGCATCGATTTCTTCTTTCCGAAGCTGAAACGTTCGACTGCGGATCGAAGCGGCCTGATCCCTTTCAAATAGGTTCTGAGCAAGAGCAGCACGACCGGGATGCGCATCAGCTTTTCTCCGTCAATTCCAGGAAGAGCTCTTCCAAGCTTTCATTCCGTTCGTTCTGCAACGCCTCGAACGTTCCATGGTAGATGAGCTTTCCTTCGTTGATGATCCCCAAGCTGGTGCAAAGCTGCTGGGCGACCTCGAGAACGTGAGTGGAGAAAAAGACGATCCTCCCCTCCTTTGCAAGCTCTTTCAGGAGGTTTTTCACCTCGAATGACGCTTTCGGATCCAAGCCCACCATCGGCTCATCCAGAACCAGCAGCTTGGGGGCGGGCAGCAGAGCGCTGATGATCGCCAGCTTTTGCCTCATGCCGTGGGAAAAGGAGCCGATTTCATCATTCAGCGCATCTTGCAGACGAAGCGTCGCGGCCAACTCGGCGATTCGCCCGGTCCGCTCGTTTTGCGGAATCTGATAGAGATCCCCGATGAACGCCAAATGCTCATTCGCGCTCATCTTGTCGTAAAACTGGGGTTCATCCGCCACGTAGCCGATCAACCGCTTATAGGCGATCGGATCATCCTTGACGGTGATGCCGTCCAGACTCACCTCGCCGCTGTCGCTGTTCAGCAGCGCAACGATCATCTTGATCGTCGTCGACTTTCCCGCTCCGTTGGGACCAAGGAATCCGAAAATCTCGCCTTCTCCAACCTTCAGTGTCAGATCTTCCACTGCGTAGGGGGCGTTCTTTGCATATCGCTTGTATAACTTGTCACATATGAGCATGAAAACAGTATAAAAAGTTCAAGGTATTAACACAAGAGAAGGTGAACGATCATTTATGGCATCGAAGGCGGACAGATGATTTTGAAACCGGATTAATGTATATCTATTCATAGATTTCCTGATTATTTCACAATTATTGGGAATATTTCGGTATATAAGAGTATAAATATACACAAACTGCTTGTCTTTCTTAAAAGATATTTGTACACTGCGCCCATAAGGAACGAAGATATGGAAAAGAAAAAAATCATTTTGGCATATAGCGGCGGTCTGGATACCTCCGTCATCTTGAAATGGCTGGCAAACAAAGGGTTCGATGTGGTCGCATTCGTTGCAAACGTCGGACAGAGCGAAGATTTCGATGCGATCAGAGAAAAAGCGCTGGCCACCGGTGCATCCAAGGTGTATGTCGAGGATCTTCGAAGTCAATTGGTCACCGACTACATCTTCCCCGCCCTGCTGGCGAATACCATCTACGAGGGAGGATACATGCTCGGCACATCCCTCGCCCGACCGATCATCGCCAAAGCCCAGATTGAAATAGCCCGCAAGGAAGGCACCACCTACGTCTCCCATGGCGCAACGGGAAAAGGCAATGACCAAGTCCGTTTCGAGTTCGGCTATTACATGCACATGAGTGATGTGAACATCATCGCACCATGGAAAGACAGCGAGTTCCTGGCCCAATTCGAAGGTCGAAGCGATATGATCGCTTACGCAAAAAAGCATAATATCCCGATCAAAGCCTCGATCGCCAAGCCGTACAGCGAGGATGAGAATCTGATTCACATCAGTCATGAGGCGGGAATCTTGGAGGATGCGTCAAAACGGCCCGATGAGGATGTCTTCTCACTCACTCTCAGCCCCAAAGAAGCTCCCGATGAAGAGACGCTTCTGGAGATCTCATTTGAAAACGGGCTTCCGACGAAAGTGACCAACCTCAATGATGACATCGTCGTTACCGATCCCTTGGAGATGATCCTGTACTTGAACAAGATCGGTCATGACAACGCGATCGGACGGGTGGATATGGTTGAAAACCGCTATATCGGCATCAAGAGCCGAGGGGTGTATGAAACCCCCGGATGTGAAATCCTTTGGAAGGCTCACCGGATGCTGGAAGGCATCACGATGGACAAGGAGGCGATGCACCTTCGCGATTCCCTCATGCCCAAGTACGCCGAGCTGATCTACAACGGTTACTGGGGAGCCCCCGAGTTCAATATGCTCAGCGCCCTCTTCGTTGAAAGCCAGAAACAGGTGACCGGAACCGCAAAGGTCGCCTTGTATAAAGGCAATGTCATCTTCGCGGGGGTGAAGAGTCCCGTTTCCCTGTACGATGAGGAGCTTGGTTCGATGGACAAAGCCGGGAAGTACAACCCGGTCGATTGCAAAGGCTTCATCCGAATCAACGCGATCCGATTGATCGCTCAATCAAAACGGAAATAAAACATTTTTGCGCTCCCATCCGATTCATGGTACTATGAATCGCTGGGAGCGCTGTCATGAACGCAACACAATATATGCGCCTCGCGATCGAGCGAGCAAGAGAAACGATGAATATCGGACTCGGCGGGCCATTCGGGGCGGTCGTGGTTGATAAGCACGGCCAGGTCTTCGTCGCCTCCAATTCGGTGCTGGGCGATGCCGACCCGACCGCCCATGCTGAAATCAACGCGATTCGAATGGCGTGCAAGGCAAACGGCACTCACGATTTGACCGGTGCGGTCCTCTACGCGACGGGACACCCATGTCCGATGTGTCTAAGCGCCTGCATATGGGCGAATATCAAAGATGTCTATTACGCGGCTCGAGCCGAAGACGCTGAAAAAATCGGGTTCCGGGATGACCTTATCTACCATTACCTCGAGGGAGGCCACCAGGACAAGTCGGTCCTCACGATCGAAGAGATCGACCGGGCGGAAGCCTTGAAGCTCTATAAGGAGTACGCCGAGAAGAAACATTCCCTGTATTGAGGCGAAAGAGTTCATCCAAGACTATTGAAGCTCCTGATAATGCTCGATTCCGAGAGCAAGGATGTCATGGATGTGTTCATCGTTAAGGCGGTAGAGGACATTTCGGCCATCTTTCCGGTAGCGGACCAGCCGCCGGGCTCTGAGGAGTTTCAATTGCTGACTGATCGTCGATTGCTGCATCCCGAGCTCTTCACAGATCGAATTCACTCCTCGCTCTCCCTGCTCCAATAAAAAGAGGATTTTCAAGCGAGTGGGATCGCCGAATACTTTAAAGAAATCCGCTATATCGACAATCTCTTCCTCAAGCGGCAATGTCAACTCATCCATCTTCCTTCTCCTGTTCTCCTGTTGATTATAGCCGTTGCAGGTATGAATGAAAAGGAAATCTCCCGGAAGCCCCCCTATTCTCAAAAGAAGAAAAGTACTGTAGTGTTTGCTATCCCCTAAAAGGAGATAGAACGATGGACATAAAAAAAGACGCTGCAAAACTTATTCTTGAAGACCAACAAGTCACCCTTCCCATCATCACCGACTCGATGGGCGATAAAGCGATCGACATCACCTCCTTGCGAAAACAAACCGGCTATATCACCTATGACCCGGGATATGCCAATACGGGATCCGCGATGAGCGAAATCTGCTATGTGGACGGTGAACAAGGAATTCTTCGCTATCGGGGGTACGATATCGAGGATCTGGTCGAACACTGCGAATTCGTCGAAGTCGCCCACCTCCTGATCAAGGGCGAGCTCCCCAACGTGCAAGAGCGGCTTCTCTATTCGGAAATGCTCAACCGTCACTCCCTGCTCCACATCGATATGCGGAACTTCTTCCGCGACTACCCGCAGGACGCGCACCCGATGTCGATCCTAGCGGCGATGGTTGCTTCGCTTTCGGCGTTCTATCCGGAACTTGCCGATGCCGACCCGCAAGCCAACATCGACCTCACCGTGACACGCCTTCTTTCGAAGATGCGGACGATCGCGGCGTTCACCTACCGGCAGATGAACGGGCTCGATTTCGTAAACCCCTCCTATAAGTTCTCCTACTGTGAAAACTTCCTGAACATGATGTTCTCCACCAGCGTGAACGCCTACGTTCCTCCACCGCTCCACGTCCGAGCATTGAATATCCTCCTGATACTTCACGCCGACCACGAGCAGAACTGCTCTACAAGCGCGGTGCGGCTCGTCGGTTCCAGCGATGCGAACCTCTACGCCTCGGTCGCCGCCGGTTGTTGCGCCCTCTGGGGAACAAAGCATGGCGGAGCCAACCAGGCGGTGATGCAGATGCTGCTGAAGATCCATAATGAGGGCTTGACGGTCGAACAGGTCGTCGAGATGGCCAAGGATAAGGAAAACGGCTTCCGCCTTGCCGGCTTCGGCCACCGGATCTACAAGACGTACGATCCCCGGGCCAAGATCGCCAAGGAGCTCTGCCAGAAGGTCATCGGAAACACGGAGCTCGACCCCTTGCTGCAGATTGCGCTGGATCTGGAGCAAGTCGCCTTGAGCGACCCGTATTTCATCGAACGAAATCTCTATCCGAACGTCGACTTCTATACGGGAATCATCTTCCATGCGATGGGAATTCCCGAATCGATGTTCACCGTGCTCTTCGCCTTGGGCCGCCTTCCGGGCTGGATCGCACACTGGCTTGAATGGGCTGATGACCCCTATCAGAAGATCGCCCGCCCCCGTCAGGTGTATACAGGCCTGGCGAAACGAAAAGTCGTTCCCCTGGCCGACCGGGTATGACCCTGAAGAAGAATCAACGCTCAGATCAACGCACAGAGCCGCTCGCTGTACTCCCTTGTCCCGAGCAGGGTCGCGGTTCTTCCCTCTTTCTCGATCAGGGAATGAAAGTCTTTTGTCACGATCCCGGTTTTGATCGTTTTTCTGACCGCTTCGTCGAGAAGGGCCGCCGCTTCATCCCATCCGAGATGGTTAAGCATCAGGACGCTCGAAAGCACGATCGAGAGCGGATTGACGAGATTCTTGCCCGCGATATCCGGAGCGGTTCCGTGGGTCGCCTCGAAGATCGCATGTCCGCTTTGATAGTTGATGTTCGCCCCGGGAGCTATTCCGATTCCTCCCACTTGGGCGGCAAGCGCATCGGAGATGTAATCGCCGTTGAGATTCAGCGTCGCCACCACATCGTACGCTTCAGCTTTGGTGAGGATGTTCTGCAGAAACGCATCGGCGATGCAATCGTTGATGACGAGATCCGCTTCCCCTTCCCGTCTGATATGATAGCCGTTCCGTTCCTTGATCGCGTTGAACTCGCGAACCGCGAGTTCATACCCCCACTTTTGAAATCCCCCTTCGGTGAACTTCATGATGTTGCCTTTGTGGACCAAGGTAACGCTTCGTCTTTTGTGAGCAAGCGCGTACTCGATCGCGCTTCGGACCAGCCGCTCGGTCCCCTCTTTTGAAACCGGCTTGACTCCGATTGCGCTCGTCTTCGGAAAGCGAATCGTGGAGACGTTCATCTCGTCGGAGAGGAAGGCCAAGACCTTTTTGACCTCCACGCTTCCCGCTTCCCACTCGATTCCGGCGTAAATGTCCTCGGTGTTTTCCCGAAAGATGACCATGTCCACCAGCTCGGGATGTCTGACCGGTGAAGGAGTGCCTTCAAAGTACTCCACCGGCCTCAAGCACACATAGAGATCCAGTTCCTGTCTCAGGACGACGTTCAGGGAGCGAAACCCCTTGCCGACGGGGGTGGTCAGAGGACCTTTGATCGCGACCTTATGTTCTTTGATAGCTTCAAGAGTCTCCTTAGGCAGATACGTCCCCACCCGATCGAACGCTTTTTGTCCGGCGAGCACTTCCTTCCACTCGATCGTCCTGGCGCCTCGGTACGCTTTGCGTACGGCGGTATCGACCGCCTTCAGCATCACGCTCGTTATCTCCGGACCCACTCCGTCGCCTTCAATGTAACAAATCGTTTGAGTCATCAGCCACGCTCCTTGAGGATATTGAGCAAGCCGCCCTTGATCAGCATCGTCCGCTGCTCCTCGGTAACATCACAGCGCAAAGAAATCTCCAGGCTCTTTGTCCTGTTCTTCAGGATGACGGTCTCCCCGGCGATCTGCCGGCGAATGTTCTCGATGACGAGCTCATCGTTCTGATCGAGTTTTTCATAATCGGCCTCATCGATGAACGTCAATGGGATGATTCCGAAGTTGCAGAGGTTGTTCTGGTGTATCCGCTCAATCGAAATCGCGATCACCGCTTTGACACCGAGGTACATCGGACAAATCGCCGCGTGTTCCCGTGAAGAGCCTTGTCCATAGGAAACCCCGGCGACGATGAAATTTACTTTTCCGCGATCCTGATTTTCCGTGCAACGCTGGGAGAAGAACTCATCGATCGGTTCGAAGACGTACTTGGAGTAGACGGGAATGTTGGACCGATATTTGAGGCGGGCGCCTGCGGGCATGATATGGTCGGTGGTGATCTTGTCTCCGACCTTGATCGTCACGTATCCATCGAGAAAATCGCCCAAGGGAACGTTTGCCGGCGGATTTCCGATATTGGGTCCCCGAATGATCTCTACGGCGCTTCCATCCTCCGGGGGGAAGATGAACATCGAATCATCGATGATGAACTTCTTTGGATTCACGACCTCAGGATACTCGAATCCATGATCGCCCAGCGGGTCGGTGAAGACACCGGTTATCGCGCTCAAGGCGGCGGTTTCCGGACTGACCAGATATACTTGAGCGCTTTTCGTTCCGCTTCGTCCTTCAAAGTTCCGGTTGCTGGTCCGCAAGCTTACAGCATTGGTCCCCGGGCTTTGGTGGTTGCCGATGCAGAAGCCGCACGCCGTTTCAAGGATTCGCGCCCCGGCGGCGACCAGCTTTCCGAGCGAACCGTCCTCGGCAAGCATGAGAATGACTTCACGGCTACCGGGAGCGACTCCGAAGGAAACGTCAGGGGCGATGTGCTTTCCGTCAAGGATGTCGGCCACTTTCTTCATGTCCGCGTAGGAGGAGTTCGTGCATGAACCGATGAGAACCTGGTCGACTTCCTTGCCGACGAGCGAGGATACGTCGGCGATATTCCCCGGTGAGTGGGGACAAGCGGTTTTAGGAATCAGCGTCGAAAGGTCGAGTTCAAACGTTTCGTGATACACCGCCCCTTCATCGGCGGACATGGGGATATACGCCTCCGCCCGATCATGAGCGGCCAGGTACGCGAGGGTGTTTTCATCACTGGGGAAGATGCTGGTGGTAACACCCGCTTCCGCTCCCATGTTGCAGATCGTCGCCCGTTCGGGAACTTGCAGGGTTTTCACCCCCTCTCCCGTATACTCGAATATGCAGTTCACGTTCCCGTTCACCCCATATCGTTCAAGAACCGCCAAGATGACATCCTTGGCGCTGACCCATGGGCGGAGTTTTCCGGTCAAGCGGATTTCGATTATTTTGGGACAGATCAAGTGAAAAGGACCACCGGCCATCGCAACGGCGACATCCAGCCCCCCGGCACCGATCGCGATCATTCCGATTCCGCCTCCGGTCGGGGTATGGCTGTCGCTGCCCAGAAGCGTCTTGCCGGGAACTCCGAAGCGCTCCAGGTGGACCTGATGACAGATTCCATTTCCCGGACGGGAGAAGATGACCCCTTTCGCCGCCGCCACCGACTGCAAGTAGCGGTGGTCATCGGCATTTTCAAAGCCTACCTGAATGGTATTATGATCTACATAGCTGACTGCCAGTTCATTCTGGACTCGATCCAAGCCCATCGATTCAAATTCTAAAAACGCCATCGTGCCGGTGGCATCCTGGGTAAGGGTCTGATCAATCGATATTCCGATTGGATTTCCACGCTCCAACGTTCCCGTCTTGAGGTGGGAACTGAGAATTTTTTCCGTCAGGGTGAGGGCCATGACATCCTCCTTGCGAATGATTACGCTCCATTGTAGCGAATACGGGTTCTGATGTATATGCTGATAATGAGCTCTCCTCCCACTGCGATCGCCCCAAGGGTTCCGACGGCAAGTAGCACATTGGTAAAACCGAACTTCTGGTAGAACCACCCCCCTCCGACCGAGCCGAGAATTATTCCGATCGTCAGAAGAATCTCGTGGATGATCATCCGCTCGGAGCGTCTGATCGCACCGCTTGAGCCGTGGAAGATCGATTGGGTGTAGGCAAAAGAGAAAAGCACTCCGAAGAGAAGAAAGAAGATTCCATAAAACAAAAGGGAAGAAAACCGGAGGGCGCTGAAGCACAGAAGGGCGAAGAGCGCCTGAACGAGAAAAATAAGGGATTTCTTGAAGTGCCAAAAGGAGAATCTGCCCAGAAGGTAGAAGCTGATGCAGCTGGTAATCCCCCGAATCAGCAGGAGCAATCCCACATGGGATTCCCTGAGCAGCAGCTCTTCGTGGGCATATAAAGGAAAGATGGTGAGAATAATGCTCATTCCGCCGTAGAGAACGACGATGCCTATCCACGCATAGAACCTCAGCGGCGTCGAGCGATCGCTCAATTGACTTGTTTCAATGTGGGTCGTTTCACCGGGAACCATCCGGATCGCGGGAACCAGGATGCTGACTACCCAGATGCCGACAAACACCACGACAAAGAAGCTGATGGAAACGAGGAAGGCGAGAATCGTCGATCGCTCAATCAACAGACCGGCAAGATATGACGAGATGGCAACCCCCAGAGACCACGAGACATTGAAACCGTTGGCGGCTCTGCTGAGCGCCTCCCCTTCTTTGCCCCGGCTGAACCACTCCTCCACATGAGGCCAAAGAAAACTCATCCACATTCCATAGAGGAAAAGACACAGATATGTGACTGCAAGATTATGCACGCTCAAAAGCACCAGGATTGAAGTGCCCATCCCCGCCAAGGAGAGCATGATCGCATGCCGAGGCCTCAGGTTCGAGGGCAGCCTTCCTTTGACCAGACACGAGAGCAGATACGATGTCGGACTCATGGCAGCGGCGAGACCGATCATCGCGGAAGGGAGGTCGTAGTGATATCGAAGGTGATAGACCAGCGTCAGATTGATCATCGCAATCGCGAGCTGGCTGAAAAAAGAAGCAAGATTTATCGTGTAAAACTGAATCGTATCACTTTTCATTAACACGCTCCTCCATGATTGCCCAAGTTAGGTAAAACCTATACATTTATCCTATGAATAACAACCTCTTGGCAAACAGCGCTTTCGTCTCCGCCATGCTTGCTTTTCTTATTGCTCAGATTCTGAAGCCATTTGTGAATGCACTCTTTGAACGAAGGTTTGTCTGGCATTTGCTGTTTACCACCGGCGGAATGCCCTCCAGCCACACCGCCGGGGTGGTCGCCCTGGTTACTTCCATCGGATTGACCTACGGAGTCGGAACCGTGTATTTCGCGATCAGCTTCACCTTCGCCTCGATCGTCATCCACGATGCGATGGGCATCCGACGCGCGGCGGGCAAGCAAGCCGAAGTGATCAATGAATGGAGCAGAATCCTGAGCGATATCCACAACGAAGGCCAGTTCACGCCGGAAAACCTCAAGACGATGCTCGGGCACTCTTTCAGTCAGATTCTTGGCGGGATGATCTTGGGTCTCGCTATCGGTCTGTTGGTAACGCTTTATTAAGCCTCCCTGTATACTTATACAATCATTCTTGAAAATACTTGACATTTTTTGTATATCTATCCATGATATCCAGTATATATATGCAAGGAGATTCAAGGATGAAGAAAAAGATAGCGATGCTTTTACTGGTTGTGCTGATTGTAGGAGCAACCGTATTCGCCGGAGGCAAAAAAGAGTCCGCCGAAGGGTATGTATTTGCCAGCGATGCCACGTGGCCACCACTGGAGTTCATTGATGAACATGGCAATCTCACCGGGTTTGAAGTGGAACTGATTCCCCTCATCGCCGGCAAAGTCGGCGTGACGATGACGGTGAAAAACATCCCTTGGGATACGATTTTCGCCGGGCTCGCAAATGGAGCGTATGATGCGATCGCCAGCGGCGTCACCGTGACCGAAGAGCGAAAAGCGACGATGGACTTCTCCACGACGATATTGGAAGCGGGACAGGTGGTCATCATCCGGGCCGCCGACCAAGGGAAATACAATGGGATCGATGATTTGAGCGACAAGGCGATCGGAGTACAGATCGGAACCACCGGAGATTTCGCTCTTGAAGAGTATCCCGTCGTTACCCGGGCATACGATGAAATCGGTCTGGCGATCGAGGATCTGCTCAACAAGAACGTTGAAGCGGCGGTATGCGATTCCCTTATCGCCAGTGATTTCGTCTTGGCCAATCCCAACTACCAAGGAAAACTGCTGGTCGTCGGTGAAGCGTTCACCCAGGAAGATATCGCGATCGCCGTACAGAAAGGCAACACGAAACTGCTTGATCTGATCAACAAGGGCCTTGAGATCGCGATGGCGGACGGTTCATTCGACGCTCTTAAAGCAAAGTGGAACCTGCTGTAATCGAAGATGAAACAAGATCGAGGGGAGCGGCGCTCCCCTTTTGTTTGTCTGAATAAATATACGACGCACCTTGACTTAATCCGCATAATTATGTAAGAAGAATGTCCGATGGAAAATCAGCAATCAGATGAAGTAAAACTCGAAATGGTGCGCAAGAAGGTGCTTTCGGTGGACCCTCACGCCACCAAAAAAAAGATGCCTACGATCACGATGACCGACGGGGTCCTGATCCCCCGCAAAGACAGCGGGCATCTGTTCAACTCGTGGCGGATCACCTTTATCAGCGCCTTGTGTCTGTTGGCATTCTTGGTGGTCTTCAGGCCCGATCCCTATCGTTCAATTTTCCTGGTCACGATCAAAGGCGCTCCCGTCACCTTCCAAGCGACGATTTTCGCCATCATCGGGGCGATCGTCATCGGAACGATTACCGGCTTGGGATCTGTCAGCAAGAAGCATTGGGTAAATATCATCAGCGGAATCTATGTCGAGACGATCCGGGGAATCCCCCTCCTCGTCCAATTGATCTTCATCTATTATGCGATGGGCCGGTTCTTCAAGATTGAAGGGATGCTTGCCGCAGTTACCGCGCTGGCGATCTGTTTCGGTGCGTATATGGGCGAGATCGTTCGAGCCGGCATCCAAGCGATTCCCAAAGGCCAGATGGAAGCCGCGATCGCCTTGGGGCTGAGCCGCACACAGGCGTTTCGCTATGTGATTCTGCCGCAGACGGTGAAAGTGATTCTTCCAGCGATTGGAAATGAATTCATTTCGATGCTGAAGGATTCTTCTCTTGTCTCAACGATCGCCCTCAGCGATATCCTTCGAAAAGGACGGGAATATATCTCCCGAACGTTCCTGTCGTTGGAAACGATGCTGGTCGTCGCCCTGATCTATCTGGTCATCACCTTGATGCTTTCGCGCTTGGTGGGAATCATGGAGGAGCGATTGCACCGCCATGGCTAGAATTGTATTGGAAAACCTCTGTAAGGATTACCACTCCACCGACCACAAGACGGTTCATGCCGTGGTGAATGCGTCGCTCACCGTCGATGATGGACAGGTTGTCGTCATCATCGGTCCATCCGGGAGCGGAAAATCAACGCTGCTCCGCTCGATCAACAGACTTGAGGAGCCGACGAGCGGGAGAATCTTCATCGACGATGATGAAGTAACCGCAAAAGATGTGGATATTCGCTCGATTCGGGAAGAAGTGGGAATGGTCTTCCAATCCTTCAACCTCTTTCCCCACCTTACCGCTTTGGAGAACATCACTCTCGCTCCGATGAAAGTTCGCAAACTCTCCAGGAAACAGGCGCATGAGGAAGCGATGGAGCTGCTGAAGCTTGTCGGCTTGGAGGAAAAGGCGAACGTGCATCCACCCAAGCTCTCCGGCGGTCAGCAGCAGCGGGTGGCGATCGCCCGAGCGCTCGCGATGAACCCGAAGGTGATGCTTTTTGACGAACCGACCAGCGCCCTCGACCCGGAGATGATCAAGGAAGTTCTGGATGTGATGCTCAAACTCGCCAAAAGCGGGATGACGATGCTCCTGGTGACCCACGAGATGGGGTTCGCCAGAGCGGCTGCGGACCTCGTCGTGTTCATGGATGAAGGATCGATCGTTGAAATCGCTCCTCCGGATGAACTCTTCACGAAGCCCAAGAGCGATCGGACAAAGCACTTCCTCGAACATATCCTCTAGTAGAACTCTACTAGCATAAAAGAAGCGGTCCAAAATCTTGCTCAAGGAGGACCGCTTTTTGTAGTGTTAGGCGATGAAAACGGAATCTTGGCTGCAAAAGCACATCACCTTGCACGACTACGATGATCCGCACGCAGAGAGGGCGAACGCGCTGACCCATGGTCTTGGGGCGATTCTTGCCGTGCTGGCCCTTGGAATGGTCCTTGGACGGTTCCCCTTCTACTCATCAAGATCCCTCGCTTGGGGAATGGTGCTCTTTTGCCTGACGATGATTCTTCTCTATAGCTCGTCGACGCTCTACCATCTTATGCCCAAGAGTGACGCCAAACGAGTATTGCGCGTACTGGACCACTCGAGCATCTACATTCTGATCGCAGGAACCTACACCCCGCTGATGCTCGGCATCAACTCCGCTGCGTCAATCATGGTTCTCATCGTGGTATGGGCGATCGCCGTCGCGGGAATCGTCCTGACAATTCTCTTCTGGGGAAAATTCAAGATTCTTCGCGTTCTCCTGTATATCGCGATGGGTTGGCTCATCGTCTTCTTCTGGGGCGATATCATCCCGTTCCTGCCGCCGGGGCTTTTACCCTATGTATTGGCCGGAGGAATCACCTACACGGCGGGAGTGGTGTTTTATGCCGGCAAACGCCTCCCCTACCACCATGCGATCTGGCACCTCTTCTGCATCGGCGGAAGCGTAGCGTTCTTTATCGGCTGTTTCGTGAAGCTTCGCTAGTGATCTCATCGATGGCGAGCTTAAGATATTGCTCATTCACCATCCCCAGCTGACCGCCGGCGATCGCTCCGTCGCCGTAGAAAAAGACGGTCGTCGGCAAGCTGGTGGTCTGGAAGATGTAGGAAAAGATCCCTTCATCATAGAAGACCGACGATTCATCCATCTCTTGTTTCTTGATGAACGTCCTCAGCGTGGCAAGACTCTCCCGCTCCCCATCCAACGCATCGAGGAAGATGAACGTCACCCTGTCTTCATAGGTGTTGAATGCTTTGACGAAGTCGGGCATCTCCGCTTGGCAAGGGGGACACCATGAGGCGAAGTAATTGAGCACCACCGGCTTTCCATCAGCCACTTCATAGAAGTCGGTTTCACTGCCATCGAGGCGATAGAGGGGGATGTTGGGCATCTTGAGTTCATCCGATTCCTTTTCCGTCTCCGCCACTGTTTCTTCGGTTGTAGGAGCAGACTCTTCATCTTCGGAGATATCTGTTGCTACGTCTTCATTGACTGGCATCGCTACGCTCATTGCGCTTTCACTCGGTGGAAGATCCCGCAATACCGGGGTATAGGAAACGGTCGGAGCGGTATCATCTACGAGTTTGTTGTAGAGGACGGAGGCAAGGACGATGATCAGAATAAACGCCATGATCGCTATCAATAAGTTGCGAGTCTGTTTTTTCATGGGAAACTCCTATAAGAAGAGCGCGGCGGGATTGAAGCCCAGAAGCAATGCCAGGCCAAAGGCCAGGAGGAACACGCCGCTCGTGATCGTGATGAGGTTGGAATGCTTTTTCATGACATTGAACACTCCTTCCAACCGGTCGAGAAGCAATGCTGAAAGGAGGAACGGAATTCCTAATCCCAGCGCATAAAAGAGGAGCGTCAGCATTCCCTTGTACATCAGGGTGGCGTTCGCCGCCATCATCAGCGCGGAACCCAATAGCGGCCCCACGCACGGGGTCCAGCCGATGGCGAACACGATTCCAAAGAGGATGCTCTTGCCGATCGTCATATTGTAAAGGCCCTTGAATTGGATTTGGCGATTCTTGTTCAACGCAGGAATCAGTACGAAACCGAGGTTGTTGATCGCAAAAAGGATCACGAGAACGCCCCCTATGCGGTTGAGGAACTCCAGGTGATCGCTTAAAAATCGTCCGATCGAGGTCGAAGCCGCCCCGAGGGCGACGAAGAGGATCGTGAACCCCGACACGAATGCGATCGAGTTGGTCATCAGTATGCCTTTACGCTCTTCACGGTCGGTTATTCCCCCCGCCAGGTAGGAAAAATAGAGGGGGAGAATCGGTAAAATACAGGGACTGATAAAGCTGATGATCCCTTCTAAAAACGCAGTCAGGTATGCCATTGGCCATATATAGCACACGTTGCAGGTTGTTCACAAGAGCAGAAAAAGCTGATACAGTCGATTCATGGTCAAGAACACCTCCGCAGCGTCCGCGTTTGATGAATACTACCGGTCATTCTATCAGGATCGCTGGGATTCCTTGAAAAAAGCGCTCCTCAAAGAGCGCAAGCCTATCGCCTATGCGGAGGGGTTGCTCCAGCCATACTATCTTGATGAAGCATCGATCGTCGCAGCCCGGGCGTTGGGTGTGAGCGAAGGAGACCGCGTCTTGGACCTGTGCGCGGCTCCCGGGGGAAAAACGCTTATACTGGCGACTGCACTGAAGGGATCGGGAAGCTTGACCGCAAATGACCGTTCCTCCGCTCGAAGGGCTCGCCTGCGGGATGTGATACAGGATCATCTTTCCGAGAAGGATCGAGCCAATATGACGATCACCAGCCATGATGCGACAAAGTGGTCCCTCTATGAGCAGGATGCGTATGATAAGATTCTCCTTGATGCGCCCTGTTCCAGTGAGCGTCATGTCTTGGCTGATGAGAAAGCGCTGAGAGAGTGGTCGCCGGCAAGACCCAAGCGCCTTGCGGTCAATCAGTTCGCGATGCTCGCCTCCGCCCTTGAAACGGTCGTCGCGGGAGGAACGATTCTCTACTCCACCTGCTCGATCAATCCTCAGGAGAACGAAGAGGTCGTCGCCAAGCTTGAGAAGCGGAGAGCGGGACGGTTTGAAGAGATCCTTCTCGACGTAGGAGAGAAGAGATCCTTCGGTTCGATCATTCTTCCCGATGCTTCAGGCGGAAAAGGGCCGCTCTATATGTGTTTGATTCGGAGGCTCAGATGAGTTGTGTTTCCATTGTTCGATGTGAGTCGTATGAACCGTCCTTGGTGGAAAAAGCGGTCAGAGAAGCGTGCATCTCTGCTGGGATGCCGGACGTCCAAGACAAGACGATTCTGCTGAAACCGAACATTCTCTCCGATTCCAAAGAGGAGCTTGGCATCACCACCCACAGCCAGGTCGTTCGAAGCGTCATCCGTTTCCTGAAGGAACAGGGAGCCAAACGCATCCTGATCGGTGATTCGCCGGGGCTCCATACACCGAACTTTCGACCCCGAGCCAGCGGAATTTGGAAGGTGATCCAGGAAGAAGAGGTCGAATGGGCCGATTTCACCGACCACCCGACCACCTACACGATCCCCTATTCCCGGAACAAGAAGCTTCCCCTCCCCTCGTTGCTGGAGGAGGTCGACCTCCTCTTCTCCCTGCCGAAGATGAAGACCCATCAGTTGATGTACGCAACGGGTGCGATTAAGAACCTCTTTGGCCTGGTGCCGAACCTCCATAAAAGCCCTTGTCATCTGAGCTTTCCGACCCGGGAGCAATTCGCCTCCCTGATGGTCGGCATCGCCGCGGTCGCCAAAGCCTCTTTCGCGCTGATGGACGGAGTCATCGCGATGGAAGGTCCCGGTCCGGCCAACGGCTTGAGCCTTCCGATTGGCCTGATTCTCGCTTCAAAAGACTTGGTGGCTCTTGATTACGCCCAAGCGGAAATCATGGGTTACAACCCGATTGATGTTCCGATCGTCGCCGAAGGGCTGAAGCGGGGGTTGGGAAAAGCTCCGAGTGAATACCCGAACCTGAAGGCGCATGATCTGGTCAAGACCGATTACAAACGGATCGATGTCCAAAAGAAGACTCGCTTCTTCCACGCTCTGATTCTTCCCTTCTTTGCCGGACCTTTCGTCCGTTGGCGGGTCAAACGCCAGCGAAAAGCCCCCCTCTTTCTGGAAGAGGCGTGCATCCTTTGTAAAAAGTGTATTCAAATCTGTCCCGTTGATGCTCTTCAGGTTGAAAAGAAGCACGTGGTGATTGACGAAAACCGCTGCATCCGCTGTTATTGTTGTCACGAGGTGTGTCCCGCCTCCGCGATTCTGGTTGATGAGGAGATTCCTTCGTGATGTTCGTCCACTATCTGATCACGATCGCTCTCGGCATTCTTCCCATCAGTGAACTCAGAGGGGCGATTCCATACGCCTATTTCAACGGCGCTCCTTTGTACCTCGCCAGTCTGATCGGATTCCTTGCGAATCTTCTGGTAGCTCCCCTCGTCTACCTCTTCCTGGGATCGCTGCACAACGTGTTCTACCGGATCTGGGGGTGGTACCGCTCATTCTTCGACCGCTTTATTCAGCAGGCAAGAAAACGAGTCGAACGGCACTTCAACAAATGGGGATACATAGGCCTCGCCCTGTTCGTCGGCGTTCCCCTGCCTGTCACGGGGGCATGGACCGCCGCCCTCGGCTCCTGGGTGCTGGGTCTGAAGAAGAAGGAAACAATCCTTGCAATCTCTTTGGGGGTACTCATCTCCGCTATCATCGTCACGCTGGTCATCGCCTTTGGAGCCGGCGTCGATTCGATCTTCATCAAGCGGTTCTGACGCATTCCAGGAAGCTCTACCTCCAACAATATAAATTGTTTTAATCAGCAGGCCAAATGGCAATTGACGGTTTAAGGGTTAATCACGGTTGGTTATGGTAACGGTGACAGTACTTGTATAGATACCACTGGCTGCTTGATTTACGGCAGTCTCATCTATTTGACCCATGTAAATATCATTCGTATGGATTCCTTCAATCAAATTGTTCAATGGAATCGCCGAGCCTTTCGTTATTGGAAACATCGTATTTCCCCAGAAGAGGTTATAGGGAATCGTAGGCCCGGGCGTCTCATGAAGAAGATGAAAACCGGTCAAGCTTGCCGGCGAGTTATCGGTGAACGTTATATCCACATTGATCATTTCGGTACCCAGTCCATAGAGAACCGTTACTCCCAGCGTTGCACTATTGATCTTTCTTACCTGCGATCCGGTATAATCGCTCAACGTGATGGAAACCTCATTGTCCGCTAAGGAAAATAACGTATTGATAACCGGATCGGGCTCCGGTTCATCACCGTAGATAATTCCCCCATTATCTCCTTGGCCGGGTTCTCCCCCGCTCATCCCTCCGGGGTCAACGATCGGGGTGGTGCCGTATCCGGTGTTATTTCCCGAAGGGCTTTCGACTGTAACATACGCGCCGGTGTTGTTTCCGGTAGTTCTAGGCTCTGTCTTATTCATATAGGAATACATAAAGGTATTAGGATTATCAGCGGTAGCCAAACCAAAGCTGGGGTTAAACGGGGCGTTGAATGTATAAGCGGCGTTAAGCAAAAATCCGGCTCCATACCTGCCAAGAGTAGCTATCCCGTGAATTCCAGAAATGATATTGGTATTCATGAGATAGATATCGACAAGAAACGGCTGATCACTGGTACCTTGTACATTTGCGATATCACCCGCTACCGCTACCCTTGAATCGCTCCATGGCTGCGAAAGATGTCCAGTTGCCGGGTCGCTACCTTGGCGATATGCAAGAAAGATGACATTGAACGCAATATTCGTAGCGGTTTTATAGTTGTTTGGAGGAGTCCAAGAATAAGGCCCTGTCATCTTTATGGCCGTTGAGTAGGCATCAGGAGTAACGGTGACCACCGGTGTGTAAATATTCCCGTCATCCGACCAAATCTTGAATTGACCCAGCTTGGTGCCAAACATAGTATCACTGGTAAACGGTGGGGGTGGACGTTTGAAATACAGGCTTTGAGATGGAGTATACTCCGCATAGACTGCCGCACTAACAGATATCATCCCCATGATGAGGATGATAAACAGAGTGAGAAAGAGTTTTGCCAGTTTTTGCGGTCGATCCATAGCTACTCCAAAGCAATCATCTTTATTGTTTTTATACGAGTATATAATTCCCCTTTCTTATTGTCTATCTTTGAGAGAATACTTCTTTTGGTTACTTGCTTTACTCTTAATTAGGGATTCTGAATCTCCACGCTGATCGTGGCGGAGTACGTTCCGCTGGCAAGCGAATCGATCGCGTTCTGATCGATCCCCCCGATTTGAATCGTTTTTATATTGTTCGAACCGTTTTGAAGGGTGTTCCAAAGAATGGGAGTCCCCTTCGGTACCTGCGTTCCACCAAAAAAGAGATTGAAGGGAATCGAGGCAGATCCGCCTTGCTCAGGGAGCAGCCTGAAATTGCTGAATCCCGAGGTGTCAGTGAAGATCACCTGTTGGGAGTAGTTGGTGCCAACCTTTCCGTTGGCAACGATTATGGTCATCGTGTTCACATCTTTTCGGTTTGTACCGATTGCATCAGCGAGGTTGAACGATATCGACTGATTGGTAAGGGATACGCTGTAGCTGACCATTTGTGGAGGATCACCGTACGTCATTCCCGGTTGTCCGGGATTATCCGGGTCGGTATACGCAGTTGGATCAACGATAGGGGTGCTGTTCGGGCCGGCGACACCGTTGACGCTCACATATGATCCATGGGAGGGGTCGGGTTCTCCATTGTCCATCATCCATCCGACATTCATCCACGGATCATTGGCGCTGATGAAACTGAAGATCGGGTTGAAGGTTGCCGGCAAGGTATATGCAGTGTTCAAATGAAAATAGCTTGCAGGTCGCCAAACAGGTATTGTGTGCTGATTCGTTGAATTTGTGCTCATAAGGTAGAGCTCTACCCGGAACGGATTGGCATTCACCGTATTTGGAAACCACGAGACGATCGGAGAATGAGGGGACTGAACCACTCTAATGGTCGGCGTTCCGGGATATCCTTCGGGATATGCGACGCTCATAATGTGGAACTTATGCGTATCTTCCTTAAACGGTCCGCCGAGATAAGATCTCATCAGCCCACTGAGAATGACGTCATTAGAGACTTCGTCGGTGGAACCCCAAGTCGGTGCATAGATCTTATCACCATCGGTAGTCGTAACGATAAGGGTTCCAAGCTTCGCCCCGAACGTCATGTCACTCGTAAAGGGGCCGGGTTTGGCCTGAAGGACGAGATACGGCTCAGGTGTATATACGGCGGTGATCGCCCCAAAAAGAAGTGTGGGGAAAAGCAACAGCATCAAGAAAACATATACGAATCTGGCAAGCCTCATAGTATCAACTCCCGTTTCTTATCATGAAACCTCCTCCTGTGGAGTCTTAATCATACTATATCAAACCTATAGAATAATGCAAGTTCTGACATGGGTATTATCAAAATTCTATTGAATTTATTAACATAGTCAATCATTGATTGTTATTTTTACCTCTCTTATGTCTTAACTTTCCATCGGTCATCAGTGCTCATCCCACTTTGCACACAGAGTCGGTGTATCCTGCCATTTTCAGCAGTTGGGGTCGACATGGTCACCTAAGAATCTTGGAAAGATCCTTCAGAGAATTATGCTGCTCTTGGTTATGGATTCCTGATCTCCACGCTAATCGTATCGGAGTATGTTCCGCTGGCAAGTGAATCGATTGCGTTCTGGTCGATTCCTCCGATTTGAATCGTTTTTATATTGTCCGATCCGCTTTGAAGGGTGTCCCAATCAATGGGTTCCCCCTTCGTCACCTGTGTTCCTCCAAAAAAGAGATTGAAGGGAATTGTGACGGATCCGCCTTCCTCGTGAAGCAGCCTGAAGTCGTCAAATCCAGATGATGTGTCGGTAAAGACCACCTCTTGGGAGTAGTTGGCGCCAACCACTCCATTGTAGACGATGATGGTCATCGTGTTTACAACTTTCCTGTTCGAACCGACAGCTTCGGCGAGATCGAACGTGGTTGACAGGTCGCTAAGGGCCACGCTGAAAATGACAGTTTGTGGAGGACCGTACGGCATTCCCGGGGTATTGGGATTCAAACCAGGGGCGATAGGTATGCTGTTTGATCCGGTATTACCACCGACGCTCACATATGATCCGTTCGAATTGGGTTCGCCCAGCAAATTCATCATCTCGTTGACTTTTGTGCCCTTCTGGTTTGCGACGACGAAGCTGTAAGCCGGGTCAAACAATAAATCAAAGGTATATACGAAACCCTCAAGAAAATGGATTGCCGGCCGATCCGGCCATTGAGATTTGACTTTTATATTGCGATTCGTTGAATCCGTGTTGACAAGATACAGCTCCACCCGGAACGGACTGACCTTCACCTGAATCGGTCCGTTGTCGATGATCGGAGAGTAAGGATGGTCAACCTTGGTGATAGTCGGCTGTCCGGGGTATCCATGGCGATATGCGACGCTCATGATGTGGAACGGATGGGATGAAAGAGGTATAAACGGACCGGAGGGTTGATCATACCATCTCATATCCCCATAGACTAGAGTAGGGAGTATGTTTTCGCTGGTGGAGCCCCATGCCGGCGAATAGATTTCCTCACCATCGGTCGTCACCTCCAAGAATCCCAGCTTCGCCCCGATGACCGTATCGCTCGTGTAGGGACCGGGTTGGACCTGAAGATAAAGAGACGGTTCAGCGTAATATGTGGCGGTGATCGCTCCAAAAAGGAGTACAGGCATAAGTAGGAGCATCAAAAAGACAGTTATGTATCTGGCAGAATTCATACAATCACCCTCCTTCTCCTCTTATATATATAGCCTCTTGTTGACTCCTTGTCCTACTATACCAAACTTATGGAATATTGCAAATCCTGACATGGGTATTATTATAATCATACAGTATTTATCATTACTTTCTGAAATTAATCGCTATAATTCCGTACCCTGTGTCCTAACTTTTCCTACTACCGATTTCCCCATCTGTATATACAATTTCTGTATTGATGCATTTTTTCATCACCTAATACAAAATATTCATTATGGAACGGATGCAAACATGTAGTCTTTGTATTCACCAACACCAAAATTATCAGCGAACCCTACCCCCGATTACCGTCTCACCTTGCACAAAGAGCCTAAAACTGTGTATCTTCAAGCCAGAGCTAAAAAAGGATGAAAGCCATGTTCACGATCGACTACGCAAAGACACCGGTAACTGATTTCTACGGAATCAACTGCTTCACCGAAGCGGAGATGAGCAAATATATCAGCGACCCCATCATTCGCCAACTGAAGGAAGTGCAGCGTGGTCAGCGCGAGATGAATGAGGAGCTTGCCGATTATATCGCCAGCGCGATGAAGCAGTGGGCTCTCAGCCGTGGTGCGACCCATTTCTGCCACTGGTTCCAACCGCTGACCGGATTGACCGCGGAAAAACATGATTCCTTCATCAGCCCCACCAAGGGAGGAAAAGTCCTCCTCGAGTTCAGCGGAAAAGAACTGATCAAAGGTGAAGGCGATGCCTCGTCCTTTCCCAATGGAGGCCTCCGAGAAACGTTTGAAGCCCGGGGATACACCGCCTGGGACACCTCCTCCCCCGCCTTCCTCAAAGAAGTGCACGGAGTGAAAACGCTGTATATTCCCACCGCGTTCTTCTCATACAAAGGTGAAGCGCTCGATAAGAAGGTACCCTTGCTCAGATCCAATCAAGCGATTGAAAAACAGGCGTTGAGAGTCCTTCGGGCACTGGGCAACACGTCAGCAAAACGGATCACCGTCAATATCGGTCCCGAACAGGAGTATTTCCTGGTTGACAGGAAATACTATGAGCAGCGTACCGATCTTCGCCTGGCCGGACGGACCGTCATCGGATCCTTGGGGGCAAAAAGCCAGGAACAGAATGACCACTACTACGGTACGATCGGTGATCGCGTCACGGTCTTCATGAGCGAACTGAACTATGAATTGTGGAAACTCGGCATCAGCAGCAAGACCCAGCATAAAGAATCCGCCCCCAACCAGTTTGAGATCGCGGTTGTCTACGATGCGGCAAATCTTTCCACCGATCACAACCAGCTGCTGATGGATGTCCTGCAGATGGTCGCTCTTCGACACGGGATGGTGGCCCTCCTTCATGAAAAACCCTTTGTCGGAGTGAACGGATCGGGCAAGCATGACAACTGGTCGCTCGCCACGGAAGACGGCACGAACCTCTATGCTCCGGGAAGCAATGTGGAAGACAACGTGCAATTCCTGATCTTCCTCACGTCCTTCATCAAAGCGATGGATGAATACGCTCCGCTCATCCGCTGCGGCGCCGCCACGGCGGGAAATGATTGGCGCCTCGGTTCAAGCGAAGCGCCGCCGGCGGTCATCAGCATCTACCTCGGGGAGCAGCTCACGACGATCTTGGAAACACTTTCCAAAGAAGGAAACTGTGAAAAGAGCGCCAAAGAAGTAGTGAAGATGGGAACCACGATTCTTCCCGAACTGCCGAAAGACCTCACCGACCGCAATCGGACCAGTCCTATCGCCTTTACCGGAAACAAGTTCGAATACCGGATGGTCGGCTCCTCCCAATCGATGGCAGGACCGAATATCTTCATCAACGCCGCGGTCGCTCAAGTTCTCAGCGAAGCCGCCGATCGCCTGGAAGCGACAACGGACAAAGATGCGGAATCGCACAAGATCATCAGTGATTTCTACCAGAATCATAAACGAATCATCTTCAACGGTAACGGCTACTCGGAGGAATGGGCAAAAGAAGCGGAAGAACGGGGTCTTCCCCAATACAAAGACACCGTCAGCGCTCTTCCTCAAATGGCAAGCGAAAAAAGCATCGCTCTTTTGGAGGGTCAAGGAGTCCTCTCCAGAGGTGAAACGCTGAGCCGGCTGGAAATCTACTTGGAAGGCTATTCAAAGCAAATCAACGTTGAAGCGTCGACGATGATTGAAATGTGCCGGAAAGAGATCATTCCGGCTATGATCACCTACCTCGGAACCCTTTCCGAAGCGATTTGGAAGCAGGAATCTCTGAATCTCGATGTAGCGAAACAAAAAGAACTTCTGACGCTGTTGCATGAATCCTTAACGCAAACGATGGAAGGGGTCGATCTCCTGCATCAAGCTGTTGCTGCAGCTAAACAGATTCAGGAAGATCCCTTGGCCCAAGCCAAGGCGTACCGCGATACGGTGGTAACCCGGATGGAAGAGCTTCGGACCCACGTTGATTTAATGGAGATTCATACCGACAAGCATGTTTGGCCGATTCCATCCTATGACGACTTACTCTTCCGTCTCTGAGTCGAGACGGAGGATGACTCCTTCATATGGACCTAGCTCTTCCAATACTACCCTCCCCCCTTCGTTGGGGATGCCGCGAAGCGTCGAGAAGACAACAGTTCCTCTTACTTCAAAGTCTTTGAATGCAAGGTTTTGATAGCGTTCATTGAAATTGAGCAAGATCATATAGCTCTCTTCTTCCGTCTCTCGCGCGTAGACCAGCATATGAGGATCGGAAGTCTCGATGAAGGAACACACTCCTCTCCGTAACGCGGGACATCGATTACGAAGCTCGATGAGAGCCCGATAAAGCTGAAGAATCGAACCTTCTTCAAGCAATTGGTTTTCAACTGAAAGCCGGTTCGCACCTCGGGCAAAAGGAATCCACGGTTCGCCCATGCTGAAACCGCTTCCCTCGCCGGTACTCCATATCATCGGCCCGAGAGCTCGTTGTTCCTGTTTTTTCCGAAACAATCGTTTATAAAACGGAAGCTTCGAATCGGGCAGGCCGAGTTCCTGACCATAATAGAGAATGATCATTCCCCGCTGGGTCAATTGAAACAGGGCGGCCAACCTGGCCAATGCTTCTACTTTCCCGCATCTGTTCAGGATTCTGGAACGACTCCCATCGGTAAGCTCCCACACGGGGGTGCGGCTGCTTCCTATCGCTTCATAGAGCCGTTTGGCGCTCAACGCTATTCGATTCGCTGTAAAACGGGTGTTGGTGATCGAACGATCGACGACCAGATGCATCTTTTCACTCTCCACACCTAGATATGAAGCGGAAAGCTCCGGCTCTCCTGCGTCAGGAGATTGCAATCTGCCGATCAGGATTCGATCCTCATACCGATTGACGACATTCCTCAGTCGTTCAAGCTTCAGATGCGTTTCCGAACGGTTTCGATCAAATACATGCTCTTGGCGCTCGTATCTGCGTCGAATAACCCCGAAATTTGTAGGATTATCCCGCAATGCATCGTCTTTGATCAAGGTATTGATATCTTGAAGATAGAATCCGTCAACTCCGCTATCAAGCCAATATGCCAGATACTCCTCCATGATGAGCCCAAGCTCAGGATTTCGCCAATTCAAATCAGCACTGTCATAGTTGTAGCTGTGATGGTAATACTGTTTTCTTCGCTCTTCGAAACTCCAAGCCTTTTTTCCGCTCACGTTGATCCAATTATTGGGGATTTCATCACAAAAGATATAAAAGGAACTGAATTTGCTATTCCTATCCGCGACTGCAGCTTCAAACCAGGGATGATCGATGGAAGTATTACTCAAAACAAGGCAAAAGATGATCTTCAAGTCATGATCATGAGCAGTCTGAATCATATTGTGAATATCTTGGATTGAACCCAAGTTTTGCGGAAATCCGGCAAGGGTGCCGGTACTTTTGATATGATCGACGGAGCCTGGTTGAAGCATGGGACTCAAAAGGATTGTATTGAAGCCTACATGCTTTATATAATCCATTCGTTTGGTTATCCCTTTTACATCCCCCATTCCATCATCATCACTATCCTGAAAACTCCGGGGATCGATTCGATAGACGATGCTGTCCTTCCACCACATGTATATCTCCAACAAACAATATACATACATGATACGTCAAAATGTTTAAATCTTCCACGCAGATACATGTTCGCTATCAGACAATATGGAACTATTCTTGTTTCTGATTATTTTTATTTGTTTATATTGCATTATTTATGTTAATTATAGAACTTTATGATTTATAACTATCATAAATATTTGTATCATATGTGTTTTTATATTTATACTATTTTATTTTTGTTTATACTTATATAGAACAATAGCTAACTTTTCATTTGTTAGCTATTGTTTCTTATTATATTTTATTATTTCTATATAGGTTTAATATTATAATAGGTTTGTTAAATAGAATTCCTTACAAATAATATACAGAATCATTCTTCTTCTCTATATTTTTTATAAAATTCTCGTAATGAAAAACGAATACCTGCAGCCCAGCCGAGACCCATATCCGCAAAAAGATCCTCCAACTCCATTTTGAAGGAAGGTTCAATGGAGAAGGTTGTCAGTACCTTCTTCTCCTTCTTTCTGGTTCGAGTGTCTTTCGAAAACAATTGCTTTGCTTTTTGGCCACTGATACTTTGATCAACAACTTCTTCCAAATCCGGATTTCTTTTTAACGCCATACCTAACTCCAAATATCTTGATTAAGCATTTCAAATGCTTCCGCTGTGGCTGGTTTCAATCCCCTTCCCCGAATCTTGAAAAGCTGCGGGGCTTTACCTGCCTCTTGTGCTTTTCTGAAATGAGGATCGACGGGGATTTTATACACATCAAACTTGCCATCAGTGGCAGCAGTCAAAATATCTCGGTGCTGTTTGATTCGATTATCGAACGAGTTGATGATAATCTTTTCATGAATAAGATTTGATCGAAGGTTTTTTCTAAGCTTATTCAGCTCTTCTATGAAAATCTCCAGACCATCAAGGCCGAACACCTCCGGTGTCATCGGGGAGATCACCTCATCACTGGCTATGAGCGCTGAACGCTCCAGACGCCCTAGACCAGGTGATAAATCCAATACGATATGATCAAAATCATTATTCATTGACTGTACAAGATCTTGGATGATGAATGGCTCATCGGAAAGTTTTGTTTCCGAATACAGCTTTAATGTTCCGCCAATAGCAAAGGTTGGGATCAAATATAGATTAGGTATAGCTTTAATCTCAACAACCGCATCTTCATAGTAGCATTTTCCTTGCAGGACATCAGCCAATTCATATTGGCTTGCCTCTTTCATGAACCAAGAGGAGAGATTGCCCTGCGGATCCACATCAACAAGCAACGTTTTATACCCTCAAATTCCCGTCCTAATTATATCTAGGTTTCTTCGACATCCTGTTCCGCATCTTCTTCAGGCTCTATGGGCTTCTCAAAATCCACTATCTTTCCCTTCCAATGGTACTCTATCTTCAAGAGGCTGAAGATCAGTCTCTGAGCCTTGGTCGGCACCGTCCACAGATCCTTGTAGGTGCCGGTGAAGTGGATTCTGGAATAGGTTGCCACCTTGTTCAGCATGTCCTTGAAATCCCAGTACTTCCTGTCCCTGGGCTTGATGGCCGAGACCTTGCCTCTCAGATCATTGAGCAGGATGAGTGTGATGAAGTTGACGAATAGCCTGCCCTTCATGGTCTTCTCTGTGTGCACATTGAGCCTGTTGCAGTCCAAGAGGTTCTTCATGTCGTCGAAATGGAACTCGATGTCGCACCTGCGGTTGTAGTGCTCCAAGGCCTTGGATGCATCCTTCTGTGCATTGGTGAGGATGATCCAGAATCCGCTGTAGCCGTCGATGTAGGCATTGACGGCCTCCTCGTTCAGGCTGACCTTCCTTCCTCGCTTGGGCGTCTCCTTGACAATGAAGTACGTCTCGTACAGGTTCCTGTTCTTCTCGAAGGTATTCCCGCTTGCAAGCTCCTCCTCGCACTTTCTCAGCTTGAGCATCAGCGATGCGATGTCCTGTTCCTTCCTGACGGGGTCGAAATAGACATGCCTCCAGGTTCTGCCGTAGGACTCAATCTTGTAGTCGGTTACCCCATAGATGTAGGACTTGTCGTCCTCGGGATTGCGGATGATGTTTGCCGGCCTTCTGATGGTGGGTCTGACCTTGTCAATCAGTTCCTTCTGCCATT
>JAAYQW010000094.1 GCA_012519115.1 Spirochaetales bacterium | reverse complement strand
GTCCAAGAAGGATGCAAAGCTCTCCTGCTTCACGAGCCGGTCTGTCAAATTCCATTTGGAGTCGAATACAAAGAATTAGGCGTTCCCGTGATTGAGGATATCAGCCAAAGCATCGGCTCCTCGTTTGAAGGCCGGAACGCGGGATCGTGGGGAGATTTGGCGATCTGTTCCTTTGAGGAGGATGGGGTGGTTTCCTGCGGGGGAGGAGCTGCTCTGGTGTTTAACGACAGGGAGCATAAGACGGCTGTTTCCGAGTTGTTGCTCAATATGAGGAGATATGTCGAGCTTCCGGATATGAACGCCGCGCTCGGCTTGATTCAACTCGCGGCTTTTGATGAGCACCTTCACCGCCGGAGGGAGCTGTATTCCCTTTATTCGAAATCCCTGATGAAAACCCATCACCGGCTTTTTGGGATCGGGCATATCGACTTCGAGCCGAATGGCTACGGGTTTTGCACCACGCTGGACTCGAAAGCGGAGGATGTCATCGCCTTTGCCAAAAAATATGAAGTTTCGGCAAAACGAACCTTTGTTGATTCATTGGCGCAAGATCATCAAGAGGAATTTGAAACGTATCCCGTGGCATTGCCGGCATTTCATCGCAGCATCTCCCTTCCAATCTATCCGTTTTTGAGTCAAAGTGATCTACAAGTGGTATTGAAAGTAGTTGCCCACCTGCCGTGAGGAGGCTTTGATGAATTCGAAACAAGTGCATAGGGTCTTGATCGTAGCGAATTGGGGAAAAGAAGAAGCTCACTCGCTCAGTGCGACGATCTGTTCTTACATAGAAGAGAAAGGGATCAAATGCGCGGTATGGCGGACCACGGTCGAGCAGGATAAGCCGATCATAGCGGCGGATACCGATCTGGTGATCTGCCTCGGCGGTGACGGAACCGTTCTCTATTGTGCCCGCTACCTTCAACCCCTCGGTGTTCCCATTCTGGCGATCAACTTGGGAACCTTCGGCTATATCACCGAAATCTCCGTCGATGAATGGCAGGAAGCGGTCGATCGGTTTCTGGAAGGCTCCTACACCCTTAGCCGCCGTTTGATGATTCGCGTCGGGGTCTATCGGAAAGGCGAACGGGTCTTCACCGCCCACGGTCTCAATGAAATCGTCGTCTCCTCCTCCGGAATCAGCAAGGTGATCGGGATGAGCCTCAAGGTGGGGGAGACCCATGCCGGGTATTTCAGGGCGGATGGAATGATCATCGCCACTCCGACCGGATCGACCGCCTACAGCCTAGCCGCCGGCGGACCGATTCTTGATGCGGAGCTTTCAACGCTGCTTATCACCCCGATTTGTCCTTTCACGCTCTCCAATCGCCCTTTGGTGCTCAACGCCGATTCGCTGATTACTCTCACCATAGCTCCAAACCAGCGGACCGGAGTCGTCCTGTCCGTCGACGGACAACAAAACTTCGCCCTCCAAGAGGGGGATGAGCTTATTGTCGAAAAATCGCGGAGCAAAACCCTCCTCGTTACAAGCGAACAGCGCAATTACATTGAAGTATTACGGGAGAAGCTTAACTGGGCTGGAGGAGCTGAGCATGCTTGACCGGTTGCAGATCCATAACTACGCGCTCATCGAGGACCGGCAGATTGAATTCGAAGATGGATTCACCGTCATCACCGGTGAGACCGGTGCGGGGAAATCGATTATTCTCGGCGCCTTGTCGATGTTGATGGGTGAGAAGGTGGAAAGTCACGTGATCCGAAGCGGATCGGACAGCGCCACGGTGAACGCTTCATTCACCTTTCAAGGCGGAGTCAATGAAGAGATTCGGCGCTTTCTTGCCGAGCGTTACATCGACCTCGGGGATGACGAGCTTCTTCTTTCGCGGACGATCAAGAGCAACGGGCGTTCCTCCGCGCTTCTTCAAGGCCGGATGGTCCCTCGCGGCGACCTTGGTGAACTAGCTTCCCAGCTCTTTGAAATCAGCGCCCAGAAAGATCATCAGAGTCTTCTGAAAAGTGATGCTCAGCGGAATGCTCTGGATCGAAGCGGGGAGTGTCTTGAGGAAAGAGCGGTCTATCAAGAGCGATGGAATCGACTCCAGCTCCTTAAAAAAGAGCTCATCGAGCACAAAGCTCTTTTTGAAGCTGCGGTGAGAGAGGAGGAGTTCCTACGCTTCGCGGAGGAGGAACTGAATGCGATCGATCCGAAGGAAAGGGAGGATGAACTGCTCAAAGAAGAGATTCATCGTCTTTCTTCCTTCGAACAGATCTATGAATCGCTTACGAGAAGCAGTTCGCTTCTTCACTCCTTTGAAGGTTCAAGTGCCCTTGCCTCACTGAGAAGCGCGAAGAATGAACTGGAATCCGCTCTCAAAGCGGATCGCAGCTTGGAAGGCTTCGCCGATCGCCTCGAAGAGAGCGCGATTGAAGTCCAGGATATCTATGAAAGCCTTCGCGATCATCTTTCTTCACTGACATTCAGCGAGGAGGAGCTGGATCGCCTTCAAGGGCGGCTGGCGCAGATCCAGCGGCTGAAGAAGAAGTATGGGCCGTCCTTGGAACGAGTGTTGGAATTCAAGGAAGAGATTGTCAAGAAGCTTTCGATGCGCCAGGACGGCGAAATTCAACTCAGCAAACTGGAAAAGAAGATCGGGGAGCAAGAGGATCTCCTGTTATCGGCCGGAGAAGTTTTACGAGCCAAGCGAAAAAAGGCAGCGAATCTTCTTTCCAAGGACGTGGAGAATCGATTGCGGACGCTCGGAATGAAAGAAGCGATCTTTGAGATCCACTTCAAAGAGATTGATCCCGCCGTCCATGGACTTGATGAGATCTCATTTATGATCTGTGCCAACCCGGGTTTGGATCTTCACCCGATCGATGAAGTCGCCTCCGGCGGCGAACTTTCGCGGATCATGTTGGCTCTGAAGGTAACCCTCGCCCGGCAGGATGAACTGCCGACTCTCATTTTTGATGAGGTGGATGCCGGGATCGGAGGAGCGGTGGCGGTCAGTGTGGCAAAGGAGCTGGCCGAGCTGAGCAAAACCCACCAGGTGATCGTGATCACCCACCTCGCCTCGATCGCCAGCAAGGCGGATGTCCACTTGACGGTGAGCAAAGTCGTTGAGGCGGGAATGAGTCACTCCCGCATCAAACGCGTGGAGAATGAGGAACGGGTTCGTGAAATAGCCCGGATGCTCAGCGGTGACAGTGCACGTGAGGAATCCCTCACTCACGCTCGACTGCTCTTGGGAGATCGATAGCCGAGGTATCAAAATTCAAATCCCGGGCAAGAGCGTATGCTCGCTCGATATCCTCTTTTTCCTCCAAGAGCTGTTCGCCGACGATATAGGGATAGAGGGCATCTTGGAGCTTGGTGAGATCCGGTTGGAAATCACGCCTCCGAACCTCTTCAAGAAACTCGGAAACAAAACGAATCGATTGTTCAAAGAGTCCATTGCGCTGAATCTTGTCGGCAACCTGATGGAGAACCTCATCGAATACTTCATCAAGCAATTGGAGCTCTTCGGCTTTGCCATAGACGGTAAGGAAATCCAAGACACGCAAGAAGCGATCCTTGTAGTGTCCCCAGAAGCGGATGCGCTCAAAGAGGAAGAGGCCTTTGATCATGCTGATTGCCCATCCGACGAGTTGTTGATACACCGGCTCGAGCACCTCGGGGGCGCTTTGAGCCAAAAGGCTGTAGTGGGCCAGGCTTTGATCGAGGCGGATGATCTGATCCTCATCAACCGTACAGATCCGCTTGTCGATCTGCTGCAGAAGCTCGCGGCGCATCCGATCCGGAATCTCCGAGGCAGTGAGCGCGTAGGGTTTGGAATCCACCGTCAGCGAATACTTGCCTTGTCCCATTTGAGCGGTAATGCAGTGTTTCTGCAGACACTGCTCATTGGTGATCGTCAAGGTGAAGCGCCCATCTTCCTCTTTGAACTGATCAAGGTGGAAGAACCCGTAGTGATCCTGTTGATCGTTCGGCAGGGCAAGCGTCCGGTTCAGGATATAATAGAGCGTCGCTTCGACTTCGCCGGGAAGGAGCTTCTGAAGCTTGAGGGCGATTGTTTTTCCGTTCCCATCTTCTTTTTCGTTCGCCTTCGCCTTCTCGAGGTTTTTCAAGAGGGTGGAGGTAAGAAGCGGATCATACGGTTCGTAGAGTTTTGCCGCCATCAGGGCGTAGGTGATGTTCTGCTTCGGCTCGATGCCCGCCAGATCGTTGAAGAACCATCCGCAGCTGGTGTAACTGTAGTGTTTGTACTTCTGCCCTTGGAGCAGGCACCCAAGCTTCGAAATCTCCTTTTCGTCGGTAGTATACGGTCGAAGAAACTCCTGCAAGGGAACAAGATGAGAAGCGACAGGAGCAAAGCGGTTCAAGACGTTCCGGGCGGCTTCTTCACTGCCGAGGATCTTGCCCGCTTCACTGATGTAGATTTCATCGATCCGTTTGGAAAGCGCATCGAACGAAGCGCGCAAGGGGGTTCGCCATGTTTGGTTCCACGAATCGTTTCCCCCCGTATAACACCCGCAATCCTTGTACCATCGTGAAACGCCGTGGGAGCACGACCAGGAGGTTCCTTTTTTCTCTTCGCCGTCATGCAGGATCGCCCACTCTTTCGCCGGATTGGCAGCCAAGTAGGCACCGTAGTTGGTAAACGTCAGCTCGCCTCCAGCCTCGCATTTTTTGATCAGGGCGGCGAGAGCCATATCCCCGTAGGGTTCGTGATGGCCGTAAACCTCACCGTCGGTGGCGGTATGGATCAGCGGTGATTTTTCTTTCTTTTTGATTTCAAGCAGTTGCTTATACAGTCGATCAGCATCTCTGAGATAGTGGCCGAAACTGATTCCTTCGGCGAGGGTGTGGTTATAGAAAAAGGCCGTGATCACCCCGCCTTTCTCGCCGGTGAGCAGGAACGGCTTTCCATAGGGAGCCGGCTTTCCGTTGAGAACTCCCTCTTTTTCCGTCTCTTTCGCTTGCCAGGGGCTGAGAATAACGAATTTCACCCCGCTTTCAGCGAGCACATCGATCGTCGTAGGATTGATTGCCGTTTCACTGAGCCAAAGCCCCTCCGATTCCCGTCCGAAACGAACGAGGAAATCCTCCAACGCCCACATCACCTGGGTCTGAATATCGTGCTCCTTTTGCAAGGGAAGGATGGGGTGGCTATAGGCTTGAGCGATCGCGTTGCCGTGTCCTAAGCGGGCCAGACTATCTTTGTCCGCCTGAAGAATCGCTTCATAGGTACATGGATGGTTGATTCGTAACCACGTGAGGAGGGTAGGACCGAAGTTGAAGGATAGATGTTTATAGTTATTGGTCATAGTGAGCACTTGTCCGTAGCCGTTGAGATAGCGTGAGTGGGTGTTCGCTTGGTAGCAATCCGCTGTGATGTACTCGTTCCAATCATTGAACGGTTCAGCGGAAGGTTGCGTCTCAATGCGTCCCGTATACGGATTTTCCCTTGGCGGTTGATAAAAATGGCCGTGCAGAATCAAAGCAGTGGAATGTGTGTTCATATTGAGGGGGAGTATACCATAAGCGAACAAGTTGTGCATAGCTTGCAAAAAGAACCCGGCTCGAAGAGAATGCCGATATGAGCATTCACATCGTAACCGAGAAGAGTCTCGTCGCCCCGGACGTTCTGCTGCCGGGAGATCCCTTGAGAGCGGAACATATCGCCAAAACGTTTTTAACGGATCTCGTTCACTACAACACGATCCGGGGAATGAACGGATATACCGGATTGTGGAATGGACACCGCGTCAGTGTCCAGGGGACCGGAATGGGGATGCCCTCCTTTTCGATTTACGCCCATGAGCTCATCGACGCCTACGGGGCGAAACGCCTGATTCGGGTTGGAACATGCGGAACGATGAGCGAGGAGCTGAACCTTCGCGATATCCTGATCGCCCAAGCCTCCGACTGTGACAGCGGAATGAATCTCAGTCGCTTCGGTCTGTATCAATTCGCCCCGACCGCCACCTACGTTCTCTTGGAAAAAGCGGTTCGAACGGCGAAGGAGCTCAACCTGAAAGCGGTAGTGGGGACAGTGTTCACCAGTGACCAGTTCTATGATGAAAAGGCGGAAGAGAAGAACGCTCTTGCGATGAAAGCGGGGGCGCTCGCGGTCGAGATGGAGAGTGCCGAGCTGTATACACTCGCCCGGTTGAGACGCATCCAAGCGCTTACGCTCCTCACCGTCAGTGATTCGATCCTCACCGGCGAACACGTTCCCCCGAAAGATCGGCAAAACACCTTTGACGCGATGATTGAACTTGCCTTGCACACGCTCTTCTTTTGACGGACAAGGTCGGTATGGATTGGTTTCCGGAACAAGTGAAGGCAACGGTACCGGTATAAGCTGCATCACCGGTGGCAATATCAGAGAAAACGCTATCGACGGCGAGGATGACCGGAAGGGGGGCGGCAAGCCTTTTTTCTGAGGCTCATCTGCAGAATATAGAAACATAGAATCTATGTCAAAATAATTTTTAAAAGAGTTCATAAAAATTGCAGATATTTTTAAAATATTTATAAATTATTATAAGTAATATAAATAAATGCATAATGATTTCAAAACAACATATAACATATCATTGGATATGCCATAAAATACTGAGAAATAGAGCTGTGAAGAGAGATTTCTTGTGAGAAAAACAGTGAAGTAATGACCTGAGTTATTGCCGAAAAGGTTCTGACCATCATGTTTTCGGGTACGAATACAATATTTTTGCCATTAACATGTCAATAATACATATGAATCATCAATCCTGCTTATGGAATTCTTATTCCAGTGTGATACGCTTCATATAGCAAATGGAGGGGTTATGAAACAAATTGCCTATGGAATGGTTGGAGGAGGTCCCGGTGCATTCATCGGTGATGTCCACCGCAAAGCGATCAGGATGGATGGACTTGCTGTTTTGAAAGCGGGTTCATTCAGTCGAGATGCAGCCAAATCGAAAGCTCATGGAAAGACTCTCGGAGTGAGTGAAGACCGGCTGTACAATGATTACCGTGAAATGGCCAAGAAGGAGGGGGAGCGCGAAGACGGAATCAAGTTCGTCGTTGTCGTGACTCCAAACAGCACCCACTTTGAAGTATGTAAAGCATTTTTGGAACAGGGCATTCACGTTGTTTGCGACAAGCCGTTGACGTGGAAGATTGAAGAGAGTGAAGAGCTTCAACGATTAGCTAAAAAGAAGAATCTTCTCTTCGGTGTGACGTACACGTACACCGGGTATCCCGCCGTGAAGCAGATGCGCAAAATGGTTCGCGACGGTCTTCTGGGACCCATCCGGTTTGTAAACGCCGAGTATCCGCAGGATTGGCTCGCCAACCCGGTGGACGAGTCAAGTCCGATCGCCCCTTGGCGAATGGACCCCGAAGTCTCCGGCGTTTCCAATTGCCTCGGCGATATCGGCAGTCACATTGAAAATCTCGTCGCCACGATCACCGGCCTCAAGATCAAGCGGGTCTGTGCCCGCCTCGATTCGCTTGTCGAAGGGCGGACGCTCGATGACAACGCCACCGTCCTGGTGGAGTATGAAGGCGGTGCAAAAGGGATGTATTGGTCCAGCCAAATCGCTTTTGGCTATGATAATGCCCTTCGGATCCGAGTCTTTGGTGAAAAGGGCGGACTGGAATGGGCTCAGGAGGATCCCGATCATTTCATCTTCACTCCAAGTGATGCTCCCAAGCAGATTTTCAGTCGAGGCCGTGATCCGTTTGCCGAAGAGGCTCAACGATACAGCCGAATTCCTTCAGGGCACCCCGAAGGGGTCTATGAAGCTTTTGCCAATATCTACCTTCCCTTTGTTACCGCATTGGCAAAGCATCTGAGAGGAGAAAAGCTGGAGGCCTCCGACCTTGATTTTCCGACGGTGGAACAGGGGCTCGAAGGAGTTCGCTTTATTAATCGGTGTGTCCAAAGCAGCAAGCAGGGCGCGCTCTGGGTTGAAATGTAAAAAGGAGAGATGACAATGGCTAGAAACGTAACGATATTTACCGGGCAATGGGCGGATCTTCCCTTCGAGGAAGTGTGCAAGATCATCAGTGAAATGGGGTATGACGGGCTTGAGATCGCCTGTTGGGGCGACCACATGGACGTCAAGAAAGCCGCGACGGATCCCGCATACGTCAAAGACAAGCTGGCAACGCTGAAGAAATACAATCTTGGCTGCTGGGCTCTCGGCAACCACCTTGCCGGCCAGTGCGTCGGTGATGCGTTCGGAGATCCCCGATTGGCCGGATTCGCTCCGAAAGCATTGGCAGGAGATGACGAAGCGATTCGCGCTTGGGGAATCGAGCAGATGAAGTACACAGCTCAGGCGGCGAAAAACATGGGCTGCTATGTAGTAACCGGTTTCATGGGTTCCCCGATTTGGAAGTATTTCTATTCCTTTCCGGCAAACACTCCCGAGTTGATCGAAGAAGGATATCAGGAGATTCTCAGGCTGTGGACCCCGATTCTTGATGAGTTTGACAAACAGGGTGTCAAATTCGCCCTTGAGGTCCACCCCTCGGAAATCGCATACGACTACTACTCGACGAAAAAGTTGTTTGAGGTATTTGGCGGGAGGAAAACGTTGGGAATCAACTTCGACCCGAGTCATCTTCAGTGGCAAGGTGTCGATCCGGCGCTTTTCTACCGGGATTTCGCTGACTCGATCTACCACATCCATATCAAGGATGCGGTGGTGAGGCTGGATGGACGCAGCGGTATCCTCGGATCCCATCTCATGTTCGGCGACCTGCGCCGAGGATGGAACTTCGTCTCGCCGGGTCATGGGGACGTCAACTTCGATATGATCATCCGGGAAGCGAACGCAGCCGGGTATTCGGGACCGCTTTCCGTGGAATGGGAAGATAACGGCATGGACCGGCTCTTTGGAGCTCGAGAAGCATTGGAGCTGGTACGACGGATAGATTTTGCCCCTTCTACAATAGATTTTGATGGAGCAATGGAGAATTGATGACAAATCGTTCACCAATTTTGGAGCTGGAAGGGATAGTTAAGGAGTTCTCGACAGTTCGGGTCCTTGATCAGGTGAATGTATCGATTTATCCGGGTGAAATCATGGGGCTTGTCGGCGAAAACGGAGCCGGCAAGTCCACCCTGATAAAGATTATCTGCGGGATCTATGAGGAAACGAGCGGAACGATCCGTCTGGAGGGAAAAGAGGTCCGTATTCCAGATTACATCACCGCAAAAAGCTTGGGGATCGGTCTCGTTCCCCAAGAGTTCAACCTGATCAACTATCTTACGGTGTATGAGAATATCTTCCTCGGGAATGAGCGAAAGAAAGGCGTGTTCCTCGATAAGCACAAGATGCGGGAAGAATCAAAGGCCCAGCTTGAATCGCTGAAGATGCCGATTGATGTCCATCGAACGGTGAGTGATCTTTCAGTTGCGGAAAAGCAGATGGTTGAAATCGCGAAAGCGATGGTTCTGGACGCTCGAATCCTCATCTTTGACGAACCGACGACCGCCCTCACCAGCGTTGAGGTACAACACCTCTTCGCCTTGATGCGCAAACTCAAGGAGAAAGGGGTCACGATGATTTTCGTCAGTCACAAGCTTGGTGAAGTGATGACGATCTGTGACCGCGTCACGATTCTTCGCGACGGTCATCTGGTTTCCGTCGACGAGATAAAAGACCTTGATACGACGATCATCGCCCGAAAGATGGTCGGCAGGGATTTCAGTCAGGTTTTTCCCGATAAAATCGATTCGACGGGAAAACCACCGCTTCTGGAAGTGGAAGGTCTTACATGCCCCAATCTCCTTCGTGATGTCTCATTCACCCTCCGCAAAGGGGAGATACTCGGTTTCGCCGGACTGGTGGGAGCCGGTCGGACCGAAACGATGGAAACGCTCATGGGCTTGAGAAAAATGAGCTCGGGGACGATTCGATTTGATGGAAAGCCCATCAAGATCAGCAATCCCCGCGAAGCGGTGGAACATGGGTTGGCGTATATCAGCGAGGACCGTCAAGGTAAGGGAATTGTCATGGATTATGACATTCCCAAAAACATCACCTTGATTTCTCTTAAAGACAAGTATGTGAAACGAGGATTAATCGATAAACATAGGGAGGAACGCAGCGGCAGAGAATACGTCAAAGGGTTCAACATCGTCGCGGCTTCGCATAAAGCGCCTCTTCGTTTCTTCAGCGGAGGAAATCAACAGAAAGTGTATTTGGCACGATGGATTGACACAAAACCCCGAGTTCTCATCCTCGATGAGCCTACTCGAGGCATCGATGTCAATGCGAAACGGGAGATTTATGAATTTATCCATAGTCTTGCTGAGGAAGGGATCAGTTGCATCGTGATCAGCAGCGAAATGGAGGAAGTGATCGGGATGTGCGACCGAGTGTACGTGATGCGGGAAGGAAGAATCGCCGGACATTTGGAAAAAGAGCATATCACTGAGGAGAATATCGTATTCAATGCGACCGGGATTCAAAAAGGTATCAAGAAAGATGGGCGAGCATAAGATTAAGAACTATATTAAGAACTTTCGGATTAAGGACCATTCGTTGGGAATGGCGTTCATCGTCTTGTTTGTGATCGCAACGATCGTAGGTTGGCCAAACTTTCTCAAAGTTCGAAACTTGACCAATATTCTTCGGCAAATTTCATATACGGGAATTATTGGACTTGGGATGACATTCGTCATCATCAGTGGCGGTATCGATCTCTCGGTGGGGTCAATGGCGGCATTTGTGGGAGGAGTTTCAATCTTTTTCCTCAATCTGTTCGGCCCGGATTCAACGCTTGCATTGGTACTCACGTTCCTTTTCGCTTTGGTTTTCGGCTCGTTGCTGGGGGCGTTGAACGGGGTGATGGTTGCAAAGTTCAAGATGGCCCCGTTCATCGTGACGTTGGGCACGATGTCGATCTTCAGATCGCTCATCCAGTACTTTTCAAACGCCGGGACGATTCTTTCAGTGAATATGGGGTTTGGAACACTTGGAAGCAGCATGTTCCTTGGCCTTCCGATCCCCGTGTGGTTTTTCATCATCATCGGGGTTTCCCTCCATGTCATTCTCAACCATACAAGCTTCGGTCGCTATCTATGCGCGACCGGTGCGAATGAACAGGTCGCCCGATACTCGGCGATCAAGGTTTCCCTCGTGAAATTTGTTCCATACGTGATTACCGGTTTCACCGTGGGTGTAACGGCAATCATGTGGTCGAGCAGGCTCAATTGCATCAACCCAAGCGATTGTGCCGGCTACGAGATGGACGCAATCGCGGCGGCGGTCATCGGCGGAACGCTGATGAGCGGAGGGAAGGGGAGCATCATCGGTACGATGATGGGAGCCGTGATGCTCGGCATCATCAATAACATGCTTGTCATGGGGGGCATCAGCGCCTTCCTGCAACAAGCGGTCAGAGGTTTTGTAATTATTGTCGCAGTATTGCTTCAGTACAACAGCGACAGTAACAAATAAACAGGAGGCTATTTATGAAAAAAGCTTTAGTGATCATTCTCTCGTTGGTATTTGCCATGGGAGCCGTCTTTGCCGCTGGTGCAGCCGAGAAAGCTGCCGTTCCGAAGATTGGAATCGCAGTACCTTCTCCCGACCACGGTTGGACCGGCGGAATCGGCTGGTGGGCTGACAAAGCGGTCGACGAGCTCCAGAAGGAGTTCCCCGGCAAGTACGAGTTCAAGGTTTTGCACGCTGATGGATATGCAAAACAGATCTCCGATGTTGAAGACCTGATGGTTTGGGGAATGGATTATCTCGTCATTCTCCCACACGAAAGTGCTCCGCTGACTCCGGTGGTGAAAGAAGCGCATGCTGCTGGCGTCAAGTGCATCGTCGTTGACCGCGGTTTGACCGACACTTCATTCGGATATGTGAACCTTGCGGGCAACAACAGCGAAATGGGCAAGGTGAGTGGAATCTTCATGCGCGATTTCATGAAAGCCAACGGGTTGACCCGATATGTCGCCATGGGCGGTATGCCGGTCGTCATCGATGGCGAGCGCATGACCGCATTCTTTGATGAAATGACGAAAGAGCCCAGTCTCGTCAACCTTGCCGGTGGACGAAACTATGACTTTGCCGACTGGTCAACCCAGAAGGGACTGGAACTGATGGAAACCTATATCCAGAAGTATCCGACCATCCATGCGGTGTTCTGCCAGGATGATGACGTCATGACCGGAGTTCTGCAGGCGATCAAAGAAAGCGGCCGCAAGGATATCAAGCTGGTCTTCGGTGGAGCTGGAAGCAAGGCCGCCTATGAGATGATCATGAACGACGATCCTCTTGTAAAGGCGACCGCTACGTATCACCCCTCGATGGTGTACGATGCGATCATGTACTGCCTTGATGTCGTCGAAGGCCGAAAGAGTGATGCGTTCCACACGGCGAAGGCACCTCTCTCGGTTGTTCTGCCATCGGTGCTGGTCGACAAATCCAACGTAATGGATCATTACGACGCAGGATCCGTCTTCTAAGATCACACGAACATCACGCAAAGGGCTGTGTCGATCGGTACAGCCCTTTTTCATAGACTCTTAGTGAAATAACCATTCCGAAAGATATGAATCATTGCTCAAAAACACCCCTTGCGCCTAGGAGATTCCAAGGCTGCCAAGCGGGTACGGTTGACTAAGATTGATGATTCTTCTACGATTGCGTAGGTATTCACCATCAGATTTATGGGAGCGTTCATGATTCTTATCAACATTGATTCGTTATCCACCAATGAACTGCAGCACATCGCACAGATGGAAGGACTGAAGGACTGGAAGACACTGGAACGGGATGAGCTCATCAGTGCTTTGGAGGATTGGTTTGAAGAGATGGACGAAGGCGGCATCCCCGTAGGCAATGGTCAAATCAACTACGGCCGCTACACCAACAGTCTCACGAACCACCGGGGGAAAGCGGTTCATTTCAAGGATCTTCCCCGGACCGGCGAGTTGCCTCCTTCCTATTATGACTCCACGATTCACCTGCTCTTGCGCGACCCCCAATGGGCGTATGCATACTGGTCTTTACCGGAAACGATTCAGGGAAACAAAACCTCTTTTGATGATGAAGACCACAGCGATGAATCCTATGTGATTCGGGTTCATCAGACCGAACTGGCTACCGGGATGACGACATCAAGCGATATCGCCGTAGAAGTGAAAGATCAGGAGTGGAACATCCACCTTCCGGCGCTGGGTTGTTCCTACAGTGTCGAATTGTGCCGCCTCCATCCCGACGGAAGCGAAGAAGTCGTCGCCCGTTCGGAGAGCGTTGAAACCTATTTGCCGTACTGGGCCGATCGGATTGAAGAGCTGGCGATGGATAATGACCTCTTCCTCCTTCATTTCTCATCGTTGATCACCAAAACAGGGGAGGTTGCCGAAAACGTCGTGCTCAAAGATCTCGCCCTTACCGTCAGCAAGGGGGTGCTTTCATGAGCAACGCCCAGATAGCCTTTGTGCTCAATGCCCATCTGCCGTT
>JAAYQW010000093.1 GCA_012519115.1 Spirochaetales bacterium | reverse complement strand
TAGGACTTTGAAGAAGTGAGGAACGAAATGGAATATAAAACGTTCAGCAACGGGGTCAAAATTCCCGTCGTCGGGTTTGGAACGTGGCAAGTCTCTCCGGATGAGGCATATGAAAGCGTCCGTTCCGCATTGGAGGTGGGATACCGGCACATTGATACCGCCGCAGCATATGAAAATGAAGCTGAAGTCGGTCAGGCGATTACCGACAGCGGCATCAGGCGGGAGGAGATCTTTGTTACCACCAAGCTGTGGAATGCTGTTCGAGGGTATAAAGAAACGCTTCGAGCGGCAAAGGAGTCGATGGAGAAGCTTCAGGTTGAATACCTCGATCTGTACCTCATCCACTGGCCCAATCCCGCCGCCCACCGACACTGGTGGAAAGAGGCCAACGCCGAAAGCTGGAAGGCGATGGAGGAGCTCTATGAAAACGGAGCGATCAAAGCGATCGGGATCAGCAACTTCGAGGAGCGCCATATCGAAGCGCTTCTTGCAAGCGCTCAGGTTATTCCCCACACGAACCAGATCCGGCTCTTTGCCGGAGAACAGCAGCGCGCATTGGTCGCCTACTGCCGAAATAAAGGGATGATCACCGAAGCGTACAGCCCGCTCGGGGTAGGGGGAATCCTATCCAACGATGTTATCCTGCGAATCGCCAAAGAGACGAACCGCACCGCCGCCCAGGTCGCTCTGCGCTACAACCTCCAGAAGGGTCATGTCGTCCTTCCGAAGAGCGTGCATCGCCGGCGGATGGCGGAAAACCTCGATCTCTTCAATTTCGAATTGAGCCAAGAGCAGATGGTCAGCCTCGATGCTCTTCCGAACACGATCAGCGCGACGCGCAACCCGGATGAGGTACCCTTCTGATGATAGGTTTTTTCATTAAAAAGGCGTTCTTCGACGGATGGGACAATCTCATATCGATGGTGGTTCATAACCTGGGCTACCTCGTTCTTCTCTTTGCGTTTTTCGGAGTGCTTTCACTCGTCCCCTCCAATCTCCCGTTCTTTCTTGTCATCATCCTCGGTACCGGATTATTATCGTTCTATACCGCCGGAGCTTCTTCCGCCTCCTGGGCGTATGCGCACTACCAGCGGCCGGGCTGGAGCGATTTCAAGCGGGGAATTCGGATTTCCTGGCGCCACGCTCTGCTCTTTTGGATACTGTTCCTGCTTATCATGACGCTGGTGTTCCTGGTGATACCTTTTTACCTGAGTTTCGGAAACACCGTGGGAACCATCCTGAGCGTCATCCTCTTCTGGACGACGCTGTTTCTCATCTTCGCCCAGATGTACTTCTTCCCCTTGTTCTTCGCGATGCAGGGCGACCGTCCGATGAAGACGCTTAAAAAGTCGTTTCTGCTTGTTTTGGATAATCCCTTCTTCACGCTGTTCTTAGCGGTCTATCAAGTGATAAACACGCTCTTGTCGCTTCTGCTGGCTTTTTTGGCGCCCGGATTCACCGGCATCAGCCTTGCCTGCAGCGTGGCGACGAAGCTGCTTCTCTTCAAATACGATTATTTGGAGGAGAATCCCGAAGCCAATCGAAAAGCGATTCCATGGGATGATCTGCTCTACGAAGAGCGCGAGGCGGTCGGTCCCAGATCGCTGAAGGGAATGATCTTCCCGTGGAAGGACTGAGATGACCTTTGAAATGGAACTCAAAGCGTGGGTCCGCAACGTCGAGGTGATGAAGCAGCGTCTTG
>JAAYQW010000092.1 GCA_012519115.1 Spirochaetales bacterium | reverse complement strand
GCCAGCATGACCGTCCGGATCTCCCTGATCGTCCCATTGACCGGCGAGTGGACATCGGCGCTGATGAAGCCGACGGATTCGCCGATCTTTTCCCCTCGTTCAACCGTGTCGCCCTTCGCTTTGAGGGGTTTTGCAGGGGCCCCCATATGCTGGGAGAGAGCTACTACCAACTCGCTCGGCAACGGGAGGCGTACAATTCCCTGCTCACGGCTGAATACCTTCTGGTCAGGCGGGTGGACTCCACCCTTTCTGAACGTAGGTACTGCATGCATATGAACGCTCCTTATCGTAAACCTGGTACGGATTAATGTTCTGTTCGGTACTTTTATACAGAGGCTGTTCTATTGTACAGGAATTTCAGTATAATGGAAACTATGAATCGTATTTTTAAATACGCATTTTGGAAGCTTAAGCGAACGAAAGTATATGCTCTTATCGGCAAAAGCGGTACGGGCAAATCGTTTCGCTCCAAAATACTCGCTGAGCGATACCATATCGACTACATCATCGACGACGGTCTTCTCATCAAGGGAGACCGGATCATCGCGGGAAAATCCGCCAAGCGGGAAGAACATATCCTCGCAGCGGTCCGAACCGCCGTCTTCGGCGATGAAGATCATTATCTCCAAGTACTCACCGCGTTGAAAAAGGAAAAAGTCCAGAAAATCCTGATTATCGGAACGAGCGAGAAGATGGTGTATAAGATCGCCGAACGCTTGGAGCTTCAGCCGCCGGAGCGGATCTTCCATATTGAAGATATCGCCACCAAGGAACAAATCGAGACTGCGATGCGGATCCGGTATGCGGAAGGCAAGCACGTCATTCCGGTTCCTTCCATTGAAATTACTCGCACCTACCCGCAGATCGTCTATGACTCGATGCGGGTGTTCAGAAGACCGAAGCAGTCGAAAGTATTCAAGAAGCAAAACGCCGGGTTTGAAAAAACGATCGTCCGGCCGGAATTTTCCAAATACTCGAAAACATCCGTCAGCGAAGCGGCGTTGACCCAGATGGTGGCTCATTGTCTCGATCAGTTCGACAGCCAGATCCGGGTCACCGCTGTTCATGTCCTAAGTGAAAGCGACGGGTATGCGCTCAGAGTGAAACTCCGAGTTCCCGCTCATCATCAAATCACCACGAGCTTGAGAGAACTCCAGGAATACATCGCCGATTCATTGGAACGATACGGCGGAATTTTCGTGTTCAGCGTACATATCGAAATTGAAGAGTGGGGCTAAGCCTCTTTTCTCTGTTTTGTCGGAGGTCTCTTCCGTTTTTGGGTGGTAGGCCTGGGTTTCGGGCTTGTACCGCCCCGTCGTTGAGCTTGCGGCGGCCGGCGAACCGCATTTCGAGGGGTTCGGAATCCCCGTTCGGAAAGAATCCGCATCGCGGTGAGCTCCACATCATAGTTGGACGGCGTCATCGGACTGATGAGCACCTTGATTTGACGAAAGGTCTCTTTGAAGCGATTGGTAGGACTCATCGAAGCGTCGCTGAATACGATCAAGGGGTCGACGAGCGCTTTAAGCATTTCAGCGAATTCGATCTCTTCTCCATCGTTCGCTTTGACAGCCTGAACCTGTTTGTCCAACCCTTTGATGCTCTCTTTGACTTGCGGATAGGAGCAATAGATCGTGAACGCCGGCATCATGAAGGAGAGGATCTTATACCGATTAAGACCTGCGAAAATCTCCGCCGCATGGCCGCTGGAAAGGATTTTCGTGAGCTCCTCCGTCAAGCGGGAGGAGGAGATGCGGGAAAGCTCCGGAGCGTATTTCCTAAGAGCGATACGGATTTTGAAGCGTAACGAAAAGCCGGTGATCACCGCATATTTGATCGCCCGGATCATTCGAACCGGATCTTCGGTAAACGACTCATCCAAGGGAATCACGCTGCTGATCCGCTTTTTCTTCATATCCTCCATCGCGTTGTTGAAATCCAGCAACTGACCGTTGGAGGGATCGTAGTAGAAGCTGTTGATTGAAAAATCGCGGCGCTTGGCGTCCTGCTCGATCGATCCGAACACGTTGTTCGATCCGTCTTCCGCTTCCTCACCGCTGCGGAACGTCGAGACTTCCAGGACTTTATCCTTGAAGATCAAGTGGACCAGTTTAAAGCGGCGACCGATGACCCGGGCGTTATAGAAGAGCCGTTGGACCTGTCGCGGCGACGCGCTGGTGGCGATGTCGAAATCCTTGGGGATATTGCCCAGCATCAAGTCTCGGACCGCCCCGCCGACGAGATAGGCTTCAGCCCCGCTGCCTTGGAGCTTCTTGATGACCCGGAGAGCATCACGGTCGACGTTCCGGGTTTCGATCTTATGTTCCGCCTGAGTATAGATGTTGGCGATCGGAAGGGTATTGCCCTGGTCATCTTGTTTATATCTAATCAGCATCGGTATCTCGGAATCGGGAGTATATTGCAGTGAACGAATGATTCGTATTACACTCTTTTTACACCATCCATAGACAAAACACAACAGGAGCAGCAGGGTAATGAAGGAGCAAGAGATCATCCAGCCAAGAGTCTTGAAAGGATTTCGGGACAGTCTTCCCGCTGTCCAGATCCCGAAAGAAGCGATCATAACGACGCTGCAGCGGCACTTCGCCTCCTATGGTTTTGTTCCGATCGATACTCCGGCTCTTGAATATATGGAAATCCTCCTCGGAAAAGGCGGCGGGGAAACGGATAAGCAGATCTTCCACTTCACCGATCAAGGAGGTCGGGAAGTAGCGCTCCGCTTCGATCTTACCGTTCCTTTCGCCCGCTATCTCGCCCAGCATGAACATGAACTCGCCCTGCCCTTCAAACGCTATCACATCGATAAGGTGTGGCGGGGAGAAAACCCTCAAAAAGGCCGCTACCGTGAATTCACCCAGTGCGACTTCGATATCGTCGGAGTCGACAACGCCGAAAGCGATGCGGAGATTCTTTCGTTGATGGCTTCTTCCTTTGCAAAGATGAACGTCGACCATGCCCGTTTCCATGTGGCGCACCGCGGGATGTTCAACACCTTGCTGTGCAACCTCGGAGTCGAGAATCTCAGCGTAGATATTCTCCGGCTCGTGGACAAGCTGAGAAAAATTGGCGAAACAGAAACCGAAGAGCAGCTTCTTGCGCTGGTCCAAGACGAACGGACGGCTCGAGCCATTCTTTCGTACATCTCCAAAGAAGATGAACATGAACCCTTTTTGACGACGCTCGATCGCCTTGTTACCCTCCTCGGAGGAGAAAATGAACACACTCTCCGGATGCGGACGATCTACTCCTACCTGGAAGCGGAAGGGATCGAAGACCGCTTTCTCTTCGATCCTTCCATCACCCGAGGGCTGGATTATTATACCGGCATCGTGTATGAAACGTTCCTGGAAGGCTCGGAACATATCGGTTCGGTCTGCAGCGGCGGGCGGTACAACGACCTCGCGTCCCTCTATACCAAGACCCACCTTCCCGGCGTCGGCTCCTCGATCGGCCTCGACCGGCTCCTTGCCGCTCTTGAAGACGAATATGATTATCGTGCCGCTGACGTGCTGATCCTCAACACCGACGAAGACCGCTACACGGAAGCCATCAAAGTGGCAAAACGACTCAGAGAAGCCGGCCTGAAAGTCGCTCTCTCCTTTGAACCGAAAAAACTGGCCTCCCAGTACAAATGGGCTGAAGCCAATGCGATTCCCCGGGCGATCATCCTCGATCAGGACGAGGAAGGATCGTTCACCCTCCGGGATCTGACCACTCGAACCAACATGGTCATGTCGATCGGCGAAGCGGCGGCCTTATTGAAAAGGAACTGCCTTGATTGATTATAAACAGCTGCCCGTATACCAGAACCGGCAGGAAATCCTTGATGCTCTTTCCAGCAACCAGGTAATTGTCGTCCAAAGCCCGACGGGCAGCGGAAAAACGACCCAGATGCCCATCATCCTTCATGAAGCGGGGTATGCCGATGAGAAAATGATCGGCATCACCCAGCCGCGAAGAATCGCGACGCTCAGCGTGTGTGATTTCATCAAGCGCCAGCTGAACGACAGGGAAAACTTCATCGCCTACAAGATGCGCTTTGAAGATACCACCGATTACACCACCCGGATAAAAGTGATGACCGACGGGATCCTCCTGATGGAGCTGAAGAACGATCCGATGCTGATGCAGTACTCGGTAATCCTCGTCGACGAAGCCCATGAGCGAAGCCTGAACATCGACTTCATCCTCGGCCTGCTCAAGCGGATCGTCGCCCAAAGGCCGGAGTTCAAGGTCATCATCTCGTCGGCGACGATTAATACCCGGGTCTTCTCCCGGTTCTTTGACAACTGCCCGATCGTCTCCATCCACAGCCGGGTATATCCGGTTCAGGTCCTCTACTCCCCCGCCCGCCGGCAGACCTTCGACGACCAGCTTGAGATGATCATCTCGATCGTCAAACGCGAAGCGAAGAAGAAGTCGGGGGATATCCTCATTTTCCTAAGCGGCGAGTTTGAAATCGTCACGACGGTCAACGCGCTGTACGCCGCCGATCCCAAGGAAGAACTGGAAATCTATCCGCTGTACGGGCGCTTGGGAAAAGAAGAGCAGGAACGGGTCTTCACTCCCACAACCAAAGGGAAGACGAAGGTCGTCGTTTCCACGAACATCGCCGAGACGAGCGTTACGATCGACGGGATCACCGTCGTCATCGACCTTGGCGTGGCGAAGCTCAACTTCTATAACCAGAAAGATTTCACTTCTTCCCTGGTGCCGCTGCCCACCAGCCGTTCCAGCTGCGAACAGCGAAGCGGGCGAGCGGGCCGAACCCAGGCGGGGGCATGCTACCGCCTCTTCACCAAAGAAGATTACCAGAGCCGGCCGGCATACCAGACTGAAGAGATCCTTCGAACCGACCTGAGCGAAGTCGTGCTTAGGATGAGCGATCTGGGAATTTATGATTATGAAAAATTCTCCTTCATCACTCGCCCGAAAGACCAGGCTCTGAAGAGCGCCGAAGAGACGCTGAGGTATATCGGAGCGATCGACAAGAACCGGATGCTCACCGACATCGGCTCGCTGATGGTCCGTTTCCCTCTCCTGCCCCGGCACAGCCGAGTGGTGGTCGAAGCGATGATGACCTATCCGGATGTCCTTGACGAAGTCCTAATCGCGATCTCCTTCCTCTCGACGAAAACGCCGTTCCTGTTTCCTGCCGGCGAAGAGGATGCCAGCAGAGCGGCTCATCGCTCCTTCAACACTTCCGCCTACGGCGATTTCGTGATGTACCTCAATCTCTTCAGGCAATATGCAAACCTCGGAAAACAAAAACAGCGGCAGGATTTCTGCAATAAATACTATCTCGATTACCAGGGGATGCAGGAGATCGTCCACGTCCATGAGCAGCTTGGTGAAATCTGTTCGGAGATCGGTTTTCCGCTTACCAGCGGAGGTTCGGTCAGGGAATACCTTTCCTGCATCGCCAAAGGGTTGTCCCAATACATCTGCATTCGAACCCGCGGCACAATGTACAAAAGCGCATCTGCCGATCAGATCTACATCCACCCGGGCTCGGCGTGGTTCAAGACCCTTCCCCAGTTCATCATCGCCGGCGAGATCGTTCAGACCTCCCGCCTTTACGCCCGCAGCGTCAGTCCTTTGGAAAAGGCTTGGTTGGATGATATCCAGCCGGGCCTCGTCAAGAAGCTGATGGCTTTTGACACTAAACGGAAAGAAGAGAAGGAAGAGAAATCCTTCAAAAAGCGGGACCAACAGCGCGGTACCGCCGGTTTCGACCTCTATGGCAAGCGATACCCCACGATCAAGGCCCGCACCAAGAAGCAGCAGGAGGTAGTCATCATCCCCTTGGATGACCTTCCTTCGATCGTAAAAGCGAACGACCGCTCGCCCAAGAGACCGAAGAACTTCCGAGCGGCTCTCGCCTATCGGGGATTCTACATTCACTACAATGACAAGTTCTTCTCGCTCTTGGAGTTGAATGGAAAACTCAAACCGGAGCTCGGGATCCTGGACAATCCGCCTTCCGGCGTGTTCACGATCGATGACGCCCGCCTCTTGATCGACAACCTCAGGTGGCTCCTGGGCTTCACCAGAAGCAAGAAGAACCGGGAAGTCCTCGGTTTCATCACGCTTGAAGTGAGCGGAAGCGGAAACTATCGCTTTACAAACAACACCGACTTCTTCGATGCGCTGGACACGTCGCTGTTCCATCTGCTCCATCTGGAGGAAGAATTGCACGAAAGCGATCGGAAGAAGGAGGCGAAGGAAGTCTCTTCGATCTACACGAAGCTGCTTACCCTCGCCCAATAGCCTTTTCCATCACCAGCGATTGGATGAGATTCCACGGCAGAGGGTGGAGTTCCGGCTTGCCGCTGCCGCGCAGCAGAACGAATTGGACCTCTCCTCCAAGCTTTTTCTTATCCTTGGAGAGATGATTCCTATATTCGATCCACTCCCCTCGTCCGATCCGATGATCGAGGTCATACCCGAAGGAACCGAACAGTTTGGAGGCGGCGGAAGCATACTTCTTGTCGGTGATTCCGGAAGCGACTCCCGCTTCAAGGGCCCGGACGGTGCCCCAGGCGACCGCAGCCCCGTGGCTGAAGGCGGAAAAACGGGTTGAAGACTCCAGCGCGTGGCCGAACGTATGCCCGAGGTTCAACGCTTTCCGGATCCCCTGCGTTTCGGTGGGATCCCGTTCTATGTAGGATTTCTTGACCAGAAGAGAAAGCTCGACGAGCTTCATGAGCGTTTCCTCTTCGCGGTCCAGAATCTCGGTCCTGCGCGCCAGAAGAAGCTTATAGAGCTCCTGATCCTCGCTGAGCAAAGCATGCTTGATGACTTCCGCCAATCCGCTCTTGTACTCCCGTTCGCTGAGCGACTTGAGCACGTCGATGGAGATGAGGACTTCATTCGCCGGGTAGAACGTTCCGATCATGTTCTTCATCCCGTGGAAGTCCACCGCGGTCTTGCCGCCGATCGAGGCATCGACCATCGAGAGCAGCGTGGTGGGAACAAGGGTCAGTCTGCATCCGCGCATGTAGAGTGAAGCGGCCAAAGAGGAGATGTCTCCGACGACTCCTCCTCCAAAACCGATGATGCGACCGTCTCTGCCGAGCCCTTCATCCAGGGCGAGCGAGATAATCCGTTCCAGACTTACGAGGTTTTTGGCTGACTCGCCGCTCTCGAGAATGATTCTCGATGGAGGAAGCTGCCGAAAGAGCTTGTTGGTGTTGGAGTCGAAGACCCACACGACTGAGCGCCCATAGCCACCCAGATGCGCCGATAGGTCTTTGATATCGTCGGCAAGAAGAACTTCGGTTTTGGCGCCTCCGGCAAGCGTAACGGTCATCAGTGGTTTCATATCACATTTATACCCTCAAAGCGCGTTCACTTACAACCGTCAACCCTTCCCTTGAACATTTACCATCGTTTCAGCACAATGAGGATTATGAAAACCACCGGCTATTTCGATCACGCTGCCACCACCTTTCCAAGCATAAAAGCCCTTGAACGCTACCGAAGCGCAGCTCTCGAGTACTGGGCGAACCCTTCCACCAGGTATCCCGAAGGGCGGAAATCCCATGCCTACTTGGAAACGATGAGGGATTCGATCGCTAAAATGCTCGATGTCCGGCCGAACCACATCATCTTCACCAGCGGGGCCACCGAAGCGAACGACATCGTTTTTCAATCCCTGCTCTTGCGCTTGAGTCCGGGGGAAGTGATCATCTCGGGCATCGAACACTCTTCGATCATCCAGCAGCAGCGGGCCCTTGAGCAGACAGGCTGGAAGGTCATCATGCTCAAAGCCCCCCATGGGTTTGTCGATCCGAAAGACCTTGCCAAGGCTCTTACTCCCAAAACCCGCCTGGTTTCGATCATGAGCCTGAACAACGCCGTGGGTACGCTTCAGGACATCCCCGCCCTCACCGGGATCGTCCGTGAATATGAGAAAACCACCGGCCGAGCGATCCATTTTCATACCGACGCGACCCAGCAGCTCGGAAAACTACCGATCGATCTTCTCTCCTGGGATGTGGACAGCGCCTCCTTCGGCGCCCACAAGTTCCACGGCCCGAAGGGCGTGGGCTTTCTCTATAACACCTTCCAGGGAGTCGAGAATCTCTCAAAAGGCGGGGGGCAGGAAGCAGGAATGAGGGGCGGAACCGAGAACCTTGCCGGCATCGCAAGCATGGAGGCGGCCCTTGCCGAAGCGTTGGCCAACCAGAAAAGAGTGACGGAGCATGTAACTCGCCTCAACGACCTGTTCCGTCAAACCTTGAAGTCCCACGTAACGGTCTTGACCCAGAGAGAACACTCCTCGCCCTATATCATCACCGTTTCCACCGCCCTTCCGGCGGAAGTGATGGTGCGGATGCTCATCGAGCGCGGCTTCAGCGTCTCCGCGGGAAGCGCCTGCTCTTCCAACGCCCGCGCAAAAGGCCAGCGGGTATTGGAGATGATGGAGGTCACGCCGGAACATCGCGGCGGAGCGATTCGAATAAGCTTTTCCGATTCCAATACCGAAGAAGAGACCGTTTCCCTTGCCCGGGCGATCAACACGGTCGCCAAGGAGACTGTATGAGCAGCCTGTATCTCATTCGACTCGGCGAGATCGCCCTCAAGGGGCTCAACCGTTCGATGTTCGAGAATATGCTCCGTCAGAACATCAAGGCCAAGCTCAAAGGGTATCATAATACGATCACCAAGCAGAAAGGCCGTCTGTTTCTTAAGATCGGCGATGACTGTCCCCGGGAGGTGGTCGACACCGCCCTGTCGACGACGTTCGGCATCGTCGGGTACAGCCGCTCATTCAGCGCCCCCAAGGAATTGGAGGCGATCCATGAAGCGGCCAGGGAGGCGATCGGCGAAGGACCGTTTGCCGAAGGCAAAGGCTCCTTCAAGGTGATCAGCCGAAGAGCCGACAAGAGCTTTCACTTGACGAGCTACCAATTGGATATCGAGCTGGCCAGAACGATCCATGAAGTCTATCCCGACCTCACCGTCGATGTGAAGAACCCCGATCTCATTCTGCATTGTGAAATCAGAGACAAGGCATACCTGTATACGTCACCGAAGAAAGGCCTCGGAGGTCTTCCGGTCGGCAGCGCCGGCAAGGGGATGCTCCTCCTCAGCGGAGGGCTGGACAGCCCGGTGGCGGGATTCCTGGCCGCCAAGCGGG
>JAAYQW010000091.1 GCA_012519115.1 Spirochaetales bacterium | reverse complement strand
GTCAACGGCCCCGTCTTGATCGTCAAAGGAATTAAAGATGCCAGGATGATGGAGCTGGTGCATATCGGCGAGCAGCGTCTCGTCGGCGAAGTCGTCAAACTCCATGATGGTGAAGCTACCGTCCAAGTCTACGAAGACGCCACCGGTCTCAAGCCGGAAGACAACGTCTATGGAAGCGGGATGAGCTTATCCGTTGAAGTAGGCCCGGGTCTCATCGGGCAGATCTATGACGGAATTCAGCGCCCTTTGGAAGAGCTGATGGGCTTGTCCGGAGCATTCATCGCCCGGGGTCTCTCCTTTGATGCAATCAGTCACATGAAACAGTGGGAGTTCACTCCCGTGGTGAAAAAAGGCGCTTCCGTTTCCAAAGGGATGATTCTCGGAACGGTTCAAGAGACGAACCAGATCGAACACCGGATCATGGTGCCGTTGACGATTGAAGAGGGCATCGTTACTGAAATCGTCAAAAAAGGTTCGTACACCGTCGTTGAACCGATTGCGAAAATCACTCTTCCCAGCGGCCAGGTCGTGGATGTTCCCATGGTCCAACGATGGCCGATTCGAGTTCCAAGGCCGACGAAAGAGCGCCTCGCCCTCGATCGTCCCCTGATCACCGGTCTGAGAGTCATCGATACGTTGTTTCCGTTGGCGAAGGGGGGAACCGTTGCGATTCCCGGTGGTTTCGGTACGGGAAAAACGATGACTCAGCACTCGATCGCTCAGTGGTGTGATGCGGACATCATCGTCTACATCGGTTGCGGCGAACGAGGGAACGAGATGACGGACGTTCTCAGGGAATTCCCCCAGTTGATTGACCCCAGGACCGGCAACAGCCTGATGGATCGGACGATCCTCATCGCCAATACCTCCAATATGCCGGTAAGCGCCCGTGAAGCCTCCATTTATACGGGAGTCGCCTTGGCCGAATATTACCGTGACCAAGGCTACCATGTGGCAATCATGGCGGACTCCACCTCCCGATGGGCGGAAGCTCTACGCGAGCTCTCCGGCCGAATGGAAGAGATGCCCGCCGAAGAAGGATTCCCCGCATATCTGCCGACGCGAATCGCCCAGTTCTATGAGCGGGCCGGATATATGAAGACCCTCAACGACCAGGAAGGATCCGTTTCGATCATCGGAGCGGTCAGTCCTCCGGGAGGAGATTTCTCCGAGCCGGTAACCCAGCACACCAAGCGCTTCGTCCGCTGCTTCTGGGGCCTTGACCGGGGCCTCGCTTCCTCCCGTCATTATCCGGCAATCAGCTGGCTCGGTTCCTACAGCGAGTACCTTGACGATGTCCGGCATTGGTGGAGCGAACACAGCGATGATGCCTGGTACCGGAATCGCCAAAAGATTATGGATCTCCTCCAGCGGGAAGTCCGGCTCCAGCAGATTGTGAAATTGGTGGGACCGGATGCACTGCCGGATACCCAGAACTTCATATTGGAGGTGTGTTCCCTCTTCAAAACCGCGTTCCTGCAGCAAAACGCCTTTGATGAGATCGACCGCTACTGCCCGGTAGCGAAGCAGGTGAAGATGCTTGGCGTCATCCTTGCGTATTATGAAAAGGGCAGTGAAGCGATCAACGGCGGGGTTCCAATGATAAAGCTCCGCCGGTTGCGGGCGGTGCAGGATATGGCGCGGATGCGTTTTACGGTCAAGGCGGATGAACTGCACCAGATCGACCGGATCCAATTGCGCATGGAGCGAGCAATCGACGAGTTGGGAGGAATCTATGAACATTAACATGAGTCAGTCGCATCTCCTCTCCGGTCGTGAGTATCGAGGAGCCGCCCGAATCGACGGACCGCTGGTAACGATGCGAAATACCCACAATGTCGGATATGGCGAGCTTGTCGAGCTTTCCACCGGCGATGGAAAAATCCGCCTTGGCCAAGTCCTTGATACGAGCGATGAAATCGTAGTGGTCCAAGTGTTCGAAGGCACCGACGGCCTGTCGATGCCGGGCACCGGGATGCGCTTCCTCGGCGAGCCGCTGACTCTGGCGGTCAGTGAACAGATGCTGGGGCGGGTGATGAACGGTCTGGGTAAAAGCCGTGACGGGTCGGCGACTCCTCAAGGATACGCCGAGCGGGATGTGAACGGCGAGCCGATCAACCCCACCGCCCGCGAATATCCCCGGGATTTCATCCAGACGGGAATCTCCGTCATCGACGGGTTGACTACCCTGATCCAAGGTCAGAAACTGCCGATCTTCTCGGGAAGCGGACTGTCGCACAACCGGCTCGCCGCCCAGATCGCCCGCCAGGCGAAAGTGCGGGGGAGCGGGGGCGATTTCGCCACGATCTTCGTCGCGATGGGCGTCAAATACGATGTCGCCAAGTACTTCATCGATTCCTTTGAAGAGAGCGGAGTCCTTGACAACGTAGCGCTCTTTCTCTCGCTTGCCGACGATCCGTCGATCGAACGGATCATCACCCCCAAGACGGCGCTGACCCTTGCCGAACATCTGGCGTTCGACAAGGGCAAGCACGTGCTCGTGATCATGACCGATATGACCAACTACTGCGAGTCGCTCAGGGAGATCGGGACGCTGAGAGGGGAGATTCCTTCCCGCAAGGGATATCCGGGATACCTCTATTCAAACCTGGCGGAGATCTATGAGCGATCGGGGAAGATCATCGGTCGAAGCGGCTCGATCACCCAGCTGCCGATTCTTTCGATGCCGAACGATGATATCAGTCACCCGGTTCCGGACCTTACCGGATATATCACCGAAGGGCAGATCGTCTTTGAACGGGGAATGCACGCCCGCGGCCTCTATCCCCCGATCAACCCTCTTCCGTCTCTTTCACGGTTGATGAAGGATGGAATCGGCGAGGGGATGACCCGAGAGGATCATCCGCATCTGGCCAACCAGCTTTTCGCTTCCTACAGCCACGTCAAGGATGTGCAGAACCTCGCCTCCGTAATCGGTGAGGAGGAGCTCACCGCGCTCGACCAGCAGTATCTGGAGTTGGGTACCTTCTTTGAAAACCGCTTCATCAACCAGAGGTATGATGAAGATCGTTCGATCGAAGAGACCCTCGATCTCGGGTGGGAGGCGCTGAGCAAGCTCCCCGCCGAAGAGCTCCAGCGCGTCACCGACGAAGAGATCGCTCGATACTACCGAGGTTGATATGGCGACGACCACGTTGGCACCGACAAGAACGAACCTGCTCAAGCTCAGCGAGGACCTGAAGTTCGCCAAGCTTGGGCATGAGCTGTTGGACCAGAAGAGGTCGATTCTGGTTGTCGAGCTTCTCACTCTCGTCGACCAGGCGGTGGACTTTGAAACCCGGGTTCTGACCTCCCTCAAAGAAGCGCAGAACGCCTTAAGCGACGCGATCATGCAGATGGGTCGGCTTAGTGTCGGAAACTTGGCCGGAGCGGTCAATATCGACTATTCGATTCGGGTGGGATCGAGGCGGGTGATGGGGGTTTCGGTGCCAAAGGTGGAGACGGCCTTTACCGATAGGAACCCCTATTTCTCCAGTGAAGAGACGAGTATTTTAAGCGAGGTCGCGATCGACCGATATCGGAGCGCCCTCACCTTGATGGGGCACTTGGCGGAGCTGAAGGTTTCCATCATGCGTCTTGCCCGGGAAGTGAAGAAGACGATTCGAAAGGTCAATGCGCTGGAGAAGATCGTCATTCCTCAAACCGAGGAAACGATCGCCTGGATCGATAGTCGGATTGAAGAGCAGGATCGTGAAAACGTGATTCAGCTGAAAACAATCAAGGATCGGATGGAGCGAATCAAAGCTCTCAATCAGGTTTTGACGCAAACCTATGATGATGATACGATAACTACAGGGGTATAGCATGTCAGTCCCGTTTAAACAGATTGTTGCCTATATTGATGGGTCGGAAAGTTCGATGACTGCTTTGATGTATGCAATCAAGCTGGCGAAAGAGCACCAGGCACAAGCGACGGCGGTGTATGTCGTAAACACCAAAGCACTGAGTGATCTGGTCAAGAGCGGAATCTTCGTCGCGGTTGAGCGTGATGAGTACCAGAGAGATCTCTACGAAGATGCGGATCGCTATCTTCGGCATGCACAGCATCTTGCCGATGAAAAAGGAGTGGAGATCGATACCGTCAAACTGGAGGGTTCGGTTCACGTCGTCGTAAAAGAGCTGGTCAAGAGTTTGGGTGCGGATCTCTTGATTCTGGGTGGTGTGAGTGATATTCGCTCTCGCCGGGATGAACTGGCCAGCGAGACGGATCGAATGATGCGAACCGCCCCGTGCCCCGTTCTGGTTGTCCGGGAAGATGATGATATTTGGGATGAGTTTGAGCGCTGAGGAGCGGCACAGATGAACGTACTGGAAGCATTAGAAAAAGATTTGATCAAAGTTCCCCTCGAGTCGAGCGAGAAATATGCGATAATTCGAGAACTGGTTGAAGTCGCAGCCCAAGTGAAAGGCTACGATGGCGATGCACTGCTTGATGCCATATTGGCTCGCGAGCGTCTGGGATCGACGGGAATCGGCAACGGCATCGCAATTCCTCACGCCAAAAGCGATGCGGTCGACAAGGTCACGATGGTCATCGGAGTTTCGAAGATTCCCGTTGACTTCGAATCGATCGACAACCAGAAAGCAAGAATCTTCTTCCTTGTGATAGCTCCCTCGAAGGAAGCCTCCGCCCATGTCGAACTGCTTGCCTCGATCGCTAGATCCTGCTCCAGCGGAATCTTTCGCCGGATGCTAGAGCAGGCAAAAGACGCCGATGAAGTGATCCAGCTCTTCATGGAGTAAAACAAACAGACTATCCCTTTCCCATAAGACCATCTCATGAGACAAAGCTCATGAGATGCGCTATTTCCCAAGAAGGATATATATACAAACTTCATTTCTCATGCATACGCTTTATATGTACCGAGTTTCAAATCATCACCATTGCCCAAGCGAGGATCTATATGAAAAAAGTAGGCATCGTTCTCCTGTTTCTTGTCACGCTGGCACTCCTCATCGGATGTGAAGACCAGCCCAACAATCAACCCAATACCGAGCTTACGGTGATGAACATCACCAAGGACACGATAACCATCATCTTTCCGACGGGGTACAAATCATTCAATCTCCCCAACGAAGTCACGATGACCGATGGAAAGAAATATAAAGTGGATGTGTATCTCGTTGAT
>JAAYQW010000090.1 GCA_012519115.1 Spirochaetales bacterium | reverse complement strand
CACCGAGGCTTGAATCCGAAGATGTGTTCATATTCCTCCAGACGGTCAATATAGCTTGGAAGGGCCTCCTTGCTCAAGAGGACCATAATGTTGCCGGCAAAGCCGTTATCCACCTGTACCGCACCCAGACAACCGTCGAGTTCACCGGCCCGTTTGATCAGCCAATCGATCTCGGGAACGGTTACTTCCAAAAGATCTCGCAACCCGGTCTGAATCCGGCTGAAAATCTTTCCGAGCTGAGGAGCATCACGGGGAGTCAGGAGGTTTGCGGCATCCTTGACCAGCTGCGATTCCATCAGCACATATTGGGCGTTGTGGCGCGCCTCTTCATCGAGGTGGACAACTCGCGAGGAGATGTCGCTTTCCGGGAAATCACGAATGAATGCCCCGCTGTAGTGTTCGCTCAACTGTTCAAACGCAGCTTCGATGTCGAGTTTTTTATAATAGATCTCCTCCCGCATCGCACTGGGGGGGATTTTGGAGTCGACGATAATAGCGACGTACCGGGGGCTCTCTTCGGTAAAAGGAAATACCCGTTCCTGGTACGTGACGTGTTGCAGATCAAAGAAAAAGAGCTTGTTTCGATCGGCATTGAGAATCGTCAGCAAATCGCTGACTCGGCATGGTTCACTGTTGAAGGTGGTGTTTGCCTGATAGACCAACCGAATCGTCGTGCTGAAGCTCAGGCTGAGCTTCGAGAGGTGATCGACGGCAAGGACGGTTCCGATCGCGCTGGCAGTGGAAACCATCTGATTATCCGCATAGAGCAGACGCCCTTTCAGAGTGATATCAAGACCGGGAATTTCATGATTGTCCGCGACCATCATCGCAATGACGCCTTTAGGGTAGTTCCCCCATCGGTCTTCTTTGCGGAACTTGATATTGTTCAAGGGAAATCGCTTCCGATCATTCAGGGTCGCGTTGAACAGACGAACCATATTGTCTTCCCGAACGGAAATGGCGACGTACAACATCGAACGATCGGTACCGGCCAACGACCAGCCGCGGCATGCATCGGCGTAGGCGCCAAGAACCGTACAAGCACCCGGCACCTGCACGATCACCTCCGGCGTATGACCATACTCCTCTTTATGCTTTGCTATGAGCTGTTCCATCTTTCACCCTTAAATTCAAGCTCAGTTTAGGATACTTGAGGGGACAATGCAACAATAAAACCAAAATTGTAGGATTTGACTTTTCCTTAAAAAACGGCTTTTACGCGATTTGGAAGGAAATCTCAGGGGTAAAAAGGCATGAAAAAACCACCCGAAGGTGGCTTTTTCGTCATCATTACTTTTCCAGACTATAGCGCTTTTTGAAGCGTTCAATCCTTCCGGCGGTGTCAACCACCTTCTGGGTTCCCGTGAAGAACGGGTGGCACGCCGAACAAATTTCGAGCTCCATCGAACGGACCGTGGTCTTGGTCTTGATCACATTCCCGCAGGAGCACTTGATTTCAGTGAGCTCATAGCGCGGATGAATCTTATCTTTCATGCTTTCCTCCTGGTATCTCTTCCGCTGGCAGTATACAGCGGACTACCGTTGTGCATCCCTTGCGGTTAATATGCGCTTCCGCTAGCGGAAACACCTGTGTTTATCGAGCGCAGGAACGCCTCATTATCTTTGGTCTTGCGAATTTTGTCAATCAGGAACGGTGTTATCTCCTGTTCATCCATATCGTTGACCGCATTCCGGGTCAGCCAGATCCGAGCGGCTTCATCGGAGGGCAGGAGCAGGTCCTCCCGTCTCGTTCCGCTCTTCTTGATATTGATCGCCGGGAAGAGGCGCTTATCCGCCAAGCGGCGATCGAGAATGATCTCGTTGTTGCCCGTTCCCTTGAACTCCTCAAAGATCACCTCATCCATCCGTGATCCCGTTTCGATCAAGCCGGTGGCCACGATCGTCAGCGATCCGCCGCCTTCGATGTTCCGTGCGGCTCCGAAGAAGCGTTTGGGCTTATGAAGCGCGTTGGAATCGACACCACCGGAAAGGATCTTTCCGCTTGCCGGAACGGTCTGGTTGTACGCCCGGGCCAAGCGAGTGATAGAGTCAAGCAGAATGACGACATCCTTCTTGTGTTCGACCAGCCGTTTCGCTTTTTCGATGACCATCTCGGCTACTTGAACGTGCCTGCTCGCCTGCTCGTCAAACGTCGAGGCGATCACCTCGCCTTTTACGTGACGCCGCATATCGGTAACCTCTTCCGGCCGTTCGTCCACCAAAAGGACCATAAGAGTCACTTCCGGGTGATTGATCGCGATCGAATTGGCGATTTTCTGCAGGAGAACCGTCTTGCCGGTGCGGGGAGGCGCGACGATCAACGATCGCTGGCCTTTGCCGATCGGACAGAACATATCGATGATCCGGGTTGAAATATCTTCATCTACCGTTTCCAAGCGCAAGCGCTCATCCGGGAAGAGCGGAGTCAGATTATCGAAAGGAACACGGACTTTGGCCTGAATCGGATCATCTCCGTTGACCTTCAGGACTTTGAGAAGCGCAAAAAAGCGCTCATTTTCTTTCGGAGTCCGCACTTGTCCGTAGACCACGTCGCCGGTCTTCAAATACAGGCTTTTAATCTGAGCGGGCGAGACGTAGACATCCTCCTGTCCGGAGAGGTAGGAGTTTGCCGGGGAGCGAAGAAATCCGAAGCCATCGGGAAGGATTTCCAGCGTTCCCGTTCCCACAACCACCCCGCCTTCAGCGGTGTGCCGGCGAAGAATCTCCGCCACGATCTCTTGTTTCCTCATATCGAGAATCGCTTCTTCATCGATTCCCCGCTCCACTCCGCCTTTTCTCAACACATCGATTCCGAGCGTTGCATAATACTCAAGCTGAAGAATCGGAGCCTCGGGGTGTTCTTCGATGTTCAGATCGATTGATGTATCTTCTATATTCAAATGGGCAGAGGGGCGGCCGGGACCGAAGCTTTGGCTCTTCTGGTAGGATCCTTTCCTGTTTTGGGCGTTTCGGCTTGATTGGCGCCCGCTTGATTTTCGTTGGGGAGCGCGTGGCTTTTCAGCGGGTGCGGAAGGCTTTTCGGCGACGGATGCGGGCACTGGAGTTGCCGGTTCTTCTACGGGAGGGGCGGCCGCAGGTGCGGGTGGATCGGCTTTTTTTCGGGGCCGACCGACTTTTCTTTTCACCTCTTCCTTCGGAGCCTCTTCAGCGCTCTTCTTGACGACAACTCGTTTTGTGACCTTTACCGGCTTTACTTCTTCCGTCGCCTCGGTCGAGGTTTTTTCTACTTCTTCAACTGACATGAGAATCACTCCAACGGAAATATGCATATGATTTGGGCGCTTTTCGGGCACACCACGACATTTCCTCTAACGGTCATTAAGCATGTAAGCATATGCGGGGACTATCGATACAATACATTGGGACTGTCCCGCCATCCGTACCTTTAACTATATTGCCACTTCTTGACAGTGTCAAGCAAACACCCGCCTTGGATGTAGCGCGCAGCGAGCAGAAACGCCACGGTTGCGGCTCGCCGACGTATGATATCCCGGCTATGCGAACTGAGGTGTACTTGAACGCTTTGCGTTTCCAGAGTTCTCGAAGCAAAGCCGAAACACACCGTTCCGACCGGCTTTTCTTCGCTCCCGCCGCTTGGGCCGGCGATTCCGGTCACCGAAAGCGCCCAATCCGCCGAACTTTGCCTGAGAATTCCTTCCGCCATCTCTTTCGCACATTCCGTGCTCACCGCGCCGAAGGTGGCAAGTGTTTCCTCTTTGACGCCGAGGAGACGAACCTTCGCCTCATACGCATACGTGTTCACCCCGCCCCAATACCAGGCGGATGAACCGCTTTGGTCGGTAAGGAGCTTTGAGACCAGGCCACCGGTTACGCTTTCAGCGGTTGCGATCGATTGCCCCCGCTCCTTCAGCTCCTTGATCAACATTTCCACCGGCTGCACATCCCCGTCGACGATGAGGAGCGGTCCGACGAGAGAGCGGAGCCTTTCCACCATCGCTGTACGTTTTTCCTGATCGCCCCCGGCGATATACAGGCTGATCGTCTGTTCTTGAAAGCGAGTTCCCCATTCAAGTCCCTCGCTGGCGACGGATCGACACAGCTCTTCCAGCTTTGATTCGCCAAGGAGATATGTCGAGTAATCGCTTCGCTCGAAATCGTTGTGACCGGAAAGTTCACCAAGCAGGGGGCGCACATGATCGAAGAACATCCGATCCATCTCCCGAGGAGGACCGGGCAACGCCACGACCAGAACCTCCCGTTCATCCACTCGGATAAAACCACGAAAACCGCAGGCGGTCCCGTTGGGATTGGGAATCACTTCAAAGCCTTCGGGAATCATCGTCTGTTGTTCATTCGCACCCCAGATCCGCTCCCCCATTCGCTTATAGAGGGCTTCAAACGCCAGCGGATGGCGAATCAATTCCACCCCGGCCAGATCGGCGATGATGCTTCGAGTCCGGTCGTCGCTGGTGGGGCCCAGTCCGCCGGTCACAAGAAGGACATCACACGTTTTTACACACTCTTTAAGGAGAACGGAGACCGATCCGTCATCCGGAAGGATGATGATTCGTTCGACCCGATACCCGAGCTGCGTCAACTGACTGCTGATGAGTCTTCCGTGGCGATCGCTGATTACCCCCCGCGTCAACTCGGTACCGATGATAAAGAGTGCTGCTCGTGTGTAGTTCATCGTCGTTTCCGTATCGTCACCAGGTAACGGACCAACCCGAAGCCCAACAGGCCATAGGAGAGATAGATTGCGATAAAGGCAAACAGATCGATATGTTCGGTGTAGAACGTGAAGCCATGATTCTCTTGGATGTATACGGGAACATCATAAATCTTCCAGCCTACCTTGAAGGGAGGCATCATATCAAGAATCTTCCCGTTCACATCGATTACGCACGTCATTCCGCTGTTGGTTCCCCGTACCGTCGTCCGTCGATTCTCGATCGAACGGAATACCGCCAGACCGAGGTGCTGCATCTGGGCGCTTACCGCTTTCGACCATCCGTCGTTCGTCATATTGACGATCACGTCCGCGCCGTTGGCGACGAAGTTGGCGTTAAGATACCCGAAGACATCTTCGAAACAGATCGGCGTGGAGAAGCGGACTCCTTCATCGGTCGAAAATACCACCGACTCGTGCCCCGTCTCCCACCAGTTGTAATCGTTCGCCAACAAAAGCCTGTACAGCCACGGCAGCTGCTTTTCGTAGGGGAAGTGCTCGGTAAAGGGCACCAAGTGCTGCTTGCGGTAGGTGTCTTTGATCTTTCCGTTTTCAAAGAAAATGACAGTATTGTAGTCCATTCGGTTCCACTCGCCGTCAGCGCTGAATGCCGGCAGATCGGGATCCTTGATGACCCCCTCAGGATTTCCCGTTACCAGCGGTACGGGAAGGCTTTTGCCGAATGCGACGAATTCATCGACCAGAATGCGGGTATTGGGATCGGATGGGTAGTTTTCGTGCCAGGCGACGGAAGGCACGAACGCCGTTTCCGACCAGAGAATGATATCCGGATTCTGCGTGAGTGCTTCCAAACTGAGCCGCCGAAGGTTGTTGAAGTTGTTTTTATAGGTCGTATACCCACCCTTCCACGTATCTGCACTGTGCTGAACGGTGGCGACGCGCCAATTCAAATCGGGGCTTTGGGCGTTCCAATAGGCCAAACTCACGATTCCGTAGATCACGGAAGCGAGAACGAGAATCCCATATCCGATGACCGGAATCATATGTTCTTTGATAAAGCCGAAAAACTCTTTTTTCCGTTCAACGAGGAAGAACGCCAGGAACGTCTGGGGAAGGACCATCAAAAAGGTGATTCCCCAAATGCCGGTGATTTCCGCGATCTGAATCAACACCAGATAGCGATAAATGGCCGAACCCAGCATTCCATAGGGGTAGCCGGCGAACCAGTTCGTTGAAAGATACGTATAGGCGACGTAGATGACCGCTTCGACGAGATAGCTGTACTTCTTGAAGAAGCGCTGGCTCAGTTTCAATGCGGGAAAAAGCGCGATCATCTCCCCGCCTTTGATGATCGGGACAAGAAGAATCGCCAGAGGGTGGAACGTCTTCAGCCAATAGTTGAAAAAAAGGTAAAAAACGAACCCATAGAAGAAACCATAGGGTATGACCAGTTTCCACGTGGTGCTCCGAATCACCGTGAACATGGGAATCAGCGCAAAGAACGCGATCCATCCGAATCCGGTGGTGTTGATGAAGCCGGGAAATGCGAGAGAATGGATAAAAGCGCTTGCAACAAGTGCAAAAACCTCAGAACCCACGGTTCTGAGGCTTCTTCGGGATATTGAATTGGTCAAGGAAATGCTCCTGGTTATTTATCGGCTGAGTCGTTAGAGCGGAGGTTCCAGACACACTCTTTCAGTTCTTTGCCCGGACGGAAAATCGCAACACCATGAGTTTCCACGGAGACAAGATCGCCTGTCTTCGGGTTGCGGGCCTTCTCCCGGCCTTTGCGGGTTCGAACCTCAAATGTTCCAAAACCGCGCAACTCGATAACTTGATCTTTCTTCAAGCCTTCTTTGATTTCCTCAAAGAACTCGTCGATGATCGTATGGATATCGGCTCGGTTGATCCCGTGCTTTTCATAGAGGTTTTCTATGATCATTGCTTTGGTCAATTTAGGGTTTGCCATGCTATCTCCTCCACAATTTCAGGGTTACTTACGCTTGGGCGACATTCGCTTGCTCCATTTTGTTGAAGCGAAGTTGCAGCCTGGATTTCTTGCGGTTGGCGGTGTTCTTGTGGATGACTCCCTTGCTTGCGGTCGAGTCGATCAACTTAAGACTGGCCGCCAACGTTGCGCTGGCACTCTCAACGTCTCCGGAAGCAACAGCTTCGTTAAATTTTTTAATTGCGGTTTTCATCGTCGACTTGGTCGAACGATTTCTCAGTCTGCGCTTGCGGTTCTGCCGTTCTCTTTTTTCAGCTGACCTGTTAATGCTCACGTTATCATGCCTCCAAACGTATTCAACACAATAGTTAGTTATATAATAATGAAAGACCCATAGCTCGGGCGTCAATGGTTTTAGACCATATCACAGTCGCTAAAACTGGTCAATACAATACTTTATTTCAGTTCGATAAAAACTCCGCGACATATTCCCGCTTTACTTCCCAACGATTCGCATGATCATTGAAAAACAACGCCGCCTGAGGAAGATTGGCAACCCTACCTTCACTGCCGCTGAGCGTGACCTGCTTTGACAGTATGTTGACTTCGGTGACTTTCATCAAGTCTCCGCCCACCTTCAACCGACTTCCTCGCGCAGGATAATTCTGCTTTTCTTCATTATAAAAATCAAATTCATAGCTGAGACAGCACAACAATCGGCCACAAGGACCGGAAATCTTCATCGAGTTCAAGGAAAGATTCTGCTCTTTAGCCATCTTGATCGAGACCGGATTCAACGTATCGGTCATCTGATGGCAGCAGTAATCGCGGCCGCACACCGCCAAACCGCCCAAAACCCGGCTTTCATCCCGCACCCCGACTTGACGAAGTTCAATGCGGATTTTGAAGATCGACACCAAGTCTTTCACCAATTCCCGGAAATCCACCCGGACATCCGCCGTAAAAAAGAAGATGATCTTCGGTTCCCCGAGAAGAAAGTGCGTTGTGACCAGCTTCATGTCCAAGTTGCGCTCGGCGATCTTCTCGCGGCAGATCCGCATCGCCTCGTCTTCTTGGCTGCACAGCTCCTGATAGCGGGCCAGATCGCTTGGGGTCGCCAGACGGTCGATCCACTGTACATCATAATCGTTCAGATCGACGATTTGGGGTTCGATCGAGGGAACGCACCCTTTACAGGAAAGGCATTGGTGTTCATCGGGCCGGTCGTCATAGACGATCTCATCGCTTCCTGCGAGCTCTTCGTCAGATTCCATTTCATCCCATGGTTCAGCGTGGTCGCAGCACCCCCGCACGTTCGTATCGCCTCCGAGATACTCTTGATTGAGGCGGTCGGCGTTGGTGACAACCACACCCAGGTCGAGACCGTATCGGGTCGGGGCGACGACGCTCGTACCCGGATACAACACTGAATCCCAGGCACAGACGGTCGTCTCATTTGATGCAGGGTTTTTCACCAAATAGATGTATCCGGCAGAGGGGTGGTCCGATTGTTGATTCACTCTGCTCCCCCGTGAGCGGTCTTTGTTCATATCGCTGTAAAACTACCACGCACCATTGAAATTGTCAAACGTAAACTACCATCTGTAATTGTTTGATAGCTTAGAAATTGCAACATTGACGGGTGAAATACCCCATGGTATCATTGGAAAGGATTCCCCGATAACGAATCTTCTCAAGGAGCTGGTATGAAGTTATTCGACACGCATGCTCACATAGGCCTGATTCAAGATGATCAAATGAGTCAGTTGTTGGCAGTGCAGATGGCAAAGATAAAGGGCGTCACACATGTCGTCTCGATTACCAACAGCCTCGCCGATTTTGAGAAAACGTACGACAACCTCAAGTCCAACGATTCGGTTCTCCATGCGGTGGGAGTCTCTCCTACGGAGGTCATCAACCCGGGACAAAACTGGGAGGAACGGGTCATGACCAACGCCAAACGCGATCGGGTCGTCGCCATCGGAGAAACCGGTCTCGACTATCACCACTACGCCCATGCAAAAACTCAACAAATCGAGCTGATGCTGAAGCACCTGGATATCGCCCGGATTTTGGAAAAGCCGGTGATCATCCATAACCGTGATGCAAAAGAGGATCTGCTGCCGATTCTTATCGAAAAACTGCCGCCCAAGGGAGGAATCCTTCACTGCTACGGCGAGGATTGGACTTTTGCCCGAAAGGTGTTGGATCTCGATCTGTACTTTTCCTTTGCGGGAAACCTCACCTTCAAACACAATCGGAACCTCCATGAAGTCGCCTACCATTTGCCGCTGGATCGCATCCTCATTGAAAGCGAAGCACCGTTCATGACGCCCCATCGCTACAAAGGGGAGCGAAACAAGATTCACTATCTCATTGAAACGTTGTACACGATTGCAGAGATTCGTGACACGGCGGTTGAAGATGTGGCCGAGGTTATTTATGATAACAGCTTCAGGGCATTCGCCCTCGAGCAGGAGTCATGATCAGTCACCATCCGATACCCATAACCGATGCCCTCACCCTCAAAGGAAACCTCTTTCTTGCCCCCTTGGCCGGCTATACCGACGTTCCTTTTCGACAGCTGTGCATCGAAGGAGGGGCGGACTTCACCTATACCGAGATGGTCAGCGTGGAAGGGCTTGCCCGCGAGGGGGAAAAAACGATCGCGCTGCTCCCCCGGGCAAAAGATGAGAAGGAGTATGCGATCCAACTCTTCCTCGGTGAGCCTGCCTCCCTGAGAGCCGCGCTTGCCATCGTAAAAGAGTATCGACCGACGATGATCGACATCAACGCCGGTTGTCCGGTACCCAAAGTGACCAAGACGGGAGCGGGATCGGCGTTGATGAAAAACCCGCCGCTGATCAAAGAGATTATCCGGATCATCAAGGAAGAGACCGGAATCCCCACCTCGGCGAAGTTTCGAATCGGATGGGATCAGGAGAGCCGAACCTACTTGGAGTTCGCCGATGCCGCAATCGACGGCGGAGCGGATCTTCTGACGCTTCACGCCCGGACCCGCGCTCAAGGCTATGCTCCCCGGGCGGATTGGGAATATCTGACCACCTTGAAAACCCACCTTGCACAGAAAGGATCGTCAATCCCCCTCATCGGATCGGGCGATCTCTTTGAAGCGGAAGATGCGATACGGATGCTTCGACAGACGGGAGTCGACGGGGTGATGTTCGCCCGCGGGGCTGTCGGGAACCCGGTCATTTTCAATCAGACGAAAGCGCTCCTGGAAGAAAAGGAAAAGCCTTTGCTTACTGCAACTGATAAAGTGAATCTCCTATTGACCCATCTGCATGCTCTTGCCGGGCACTACGATGAACCTACAGCCTGTACGCTGATGCGCAAGTTCGTAGGCGGTTATCTCAAAGGAATGCCCCATGTCGCCAAAGTGAAACAGGCAGCGGTTCAAGCCCTCACCATCCGGTCATACGAGGATGCCCTCAGGCATCTTGTTTCATCCGAAGACCGGATTTGAGGTCGGTCGCTCACACTTCCATCCCTATGGAACAGATAATGTGGGATTACCTCCGAAATACTCTTTTTCGGGGTTCCTCTTTCCTGTAGGGAATGGTAAATTGTATGAGGAGGTGGTCAAATGAGTAATGCAACCGAGACCTATTACAATGAGATTGTGCGATTTTTTGGCTTGATAAAGCAGGACGAGGCCGATTCCATCGATAAAGCCGCATCTCTCATGGTTCAAGAAATCAAGGATGATCGAATCATCAACGTCATCGGACCTGGAGGACATTCCAACATCGGGGCATGGGAGATGTTCTATCGAGCCGGGGGGCTTCGATGCATCAACGCCATCCTCGATCCCGGTACGGCATTGGAGCCCGGCGCGCTTCGCTCCACGATCATAGAACGCACGTTAGGCTATGGTACGGCTGTCCTTACCGCCTATGAGGTGAATGAAGGCGTGCTCATCATTATCAACGCATACGGCTTGAATACAATGACCATCGAGGTCGCCTTGGAAGCGCGGAAAAGAGGAGTAAAGACAATCGGAGTGACCAGCAGAAAGTTCTCTGAATCGGTACCGGCAGATCATCCTGCCCGCCATCCGAGCAAACAGAACCTCTGCGATATCGTCGATGTCCACATAGATACCCACATGCCGGTCATGGATGCGATTGTTCCGGTCGAAGGACTGCTCACACCGGTCGGTCCGACTTCGACGATCCTTAATGCATTCTGCTTGAATATGCTCGTCGTCCGGACCATCGAACTATGCATGGACCAAGGAATTGAGCCGCCGGTGAATATCAGCGCCAACGTGGCATTTACCCCTGAAATGACGGAGTATACTCGCCGGATGGTGGAAAAATACAGACACAGGCTCTATCACTACTAAGATATCTTCAGAATCGAAAGAGGATTGTACCATGGCTTCAGACATACGCGTCCTAGTCTTCGGGGCTCATCCTGATGACGATGACCTTCAATGTGGCGGCACTGCCATAAAACTCAGCAAAGCCGGACATACGGTAAAGTTCGTATCCTGCACAAACGGCGGCACCGGTCATCATGCCATTGGCGGAATTGAACTTGTTAGAAGGAGGTATGAAGAAGCTCAGCGTGCCGCCGAAGTCGCGGGCATCGCGGAGTATCAGGTGCTGGATATCCACAACGGTGAGCTCGAGCCCACCGTTGTGAACAGAAAGACGATCATCAAGATCATCAGGGAGTTCAGACCCGACCTCATCATCACCCACCGCCCGTATGACTACCACCCCGACCACCGCATCACCTCACAGCTTGTCCAGGATGCTTCATATATCATGAGCGTCCCTAATATGCTTCCCCTCACCGAGGCGATTACCGAGTTCCCGGTCATCTGCTATATGAGCGACACCTTCCGGAAACCGATTCCGTTCAGTCCTGATATCGTCATTGGAATCGATGATGTCATCGACCGGAAAATGGAGATGATCCACTGTCATACCTCCCAGATGTATGAATGGCTCCCTTACAATCGCGGAGTGCTTGATACCGTTCCGACTGACGAAGAAGAACGGAAACGATGGCTTAGAGAACACTTTCTGGATACCCGGGACCGGGTCACAGACCGATACCGGGACCGCTTGATCGAGCTCTATGGAGAAGCCGAGGGAAAGGCGATCCGGTATGCCGAAGCGTTCGAAGTTTGTGAGTATGGCCGACCGCTTGCATTGACCCGAGCCGAGATTGAAAAAGTATTTGTCCTCTAGATTCGAATAGGAACCACATAATGAGCATCTTTGAAACTATCATGTTGGCGTGTTTCGGCATGGCATGGCCGGTGAATATCATGAAAACCGTCAGGTCCAAAACCGCACGGGGTCGGAGCTTGATGTTCCAAGCCATCATCTTCATCGGCTATATCAGCGGAATCATCCATAAACTCCTGTATAGCCTGGATATCGTTCTTTTTCTCTATTGTCTGAACTTGGTGATGGTAGGAATCGACGGTACGTTGCTTCTTTACTACAAGAGAAAGGAAGCCTGAAAAAAGATAGGGAAAATCCCTTACAGTACGCGTTTTCCTCTTACGAACACCCCTTCGATATCAATATTGTCATTGAACAGAAGAAGGTTGGCTCGCTTCCCTCGGGCGATGCTGCCTACATGCCGATCGATGCCGATGATTCGCGCCGGAGTCAGCGTCGCCATCCGGATGGCATCGACCAACGGAATTTCAGCGATCTTCGTCGCCGTGCGGATCAGGCGATCGGCTGTCGCGATGGAACCCGCGAAGCAGCTCTTATCCTCCACCAGCGCCACCCCGTTCTCAATGTGGATGACGCGGCTTTCGGCGGCATCGGCGAAGGTTCTTGTCCCTTCAGGCAACTGAGCTCCTCCCCAGCGGGTCGCATCGGTGATGAGAGAGATGTGCTCAGGACCCTTGATGTTATAGATCAATTGCAGGAACTCTTTGGGAAGATGCACTCCATCCCCGATCATTTCGACATCCATGCCATCTATCAGAAACGCGGCCTCGACGATACCGGCCTCACGGTAGGCTCCTTTTCGATGGTATGAGGAACACGCCGAATAAAGATGGGTTATATGACGATAGCCGTTATCGTACGCCTCGAAGGTCTCTTGAAGCGTCGCATCGGAGTGGCCAATGGAGGCGACGATGCCCTTTCGTTCCAAAAACCTTCCGAATCCCATCCCCCCTTCCAGCTCACAGGCGGCGGTCCACTTTCGGATGTTCGGATAGATTTCCAGATAGGCGTCAACCTCACGGTAATCCACGGTACGATACGTTCTGACGTCCTGTGCCCCCAGCACGGCCCCCGAACAGTAAGGCCCTTCCATGTGAATGCCCTCTATTTCGGGAACGGCTTCACCGCTGAGATCCAAATCGGCGAAGAGAGGAAGAATCTGAAGGTAGTTTTCATGGGTGAGACTGGTCAGCGTAGGAAGAATCGAGGTCGTTCCCCCCTGCAGGTGGATATCCAGCACATTCCGGATCGCTTCCACGCTCCCATCATGAAAGCACGTCCCGTTACCCCCATGGACATGGGTATCAACGAAACCGGGACTCAGATACGCCCCCTTGCCATCGATGATCTCGGTAAAATCCCCTTTCGGATATGCTCCGGCGCCAAAATCATCAATCAAGCCGTCACAGATGACCAAATGCGCATCACGAATCAATCTGTCCGGCATGATGAGACGGATGTTTTTGATGAGTGTCTTCACCTGATTACCCCTTGATGGCGCCTTCAACCATACCTTCGACGAGGCGAGTCTGGAAGATCGCAAAGATGGTGATGGGAGGAATGATCGACATCGTGATCGCAGCCGCCAGCACCCCGTAGTTCCAGTCCTCACTCTTCAGCAGAGTCAAGGCGACGGATATCGGCATGATCGAATCTTTCGTCGCCAACGACTTGGAAATCGTATATTCGCCCCATACGCTGTAGAACCCGGAGACGAAGACGATCACCAATGCGTTTTGAGCAAGGGGGAGCATGATTTTCCACCATGTCTGCAGAACGCTGCAGCCATCTATCTCGGCGGAATCTTCAAGCTCGCGCGAAAGGTTGATGAATGTTCCTCTCGTGATGAAAATGGAGAAGGGAAGAATCAGGAGAAGGTTTGGGAGAATCAGACCGATATACGTGTTCAAGAGTCCGAGATTGTACTCCATGATGTAGATCGGGATGAGAATCGCCGCAAGCGGAAAAGCGAGAACGAAAAGAATCGAGGCCAACAGCGCGTTGCTTCCTTTGAAGGGAAGCTTGGCGAATGAGTATCCCGCCAGCGAAGAGAGAAGAAGGGTCACAATCACCGAACTCATCGTGATGATGATCGTATTCGTATAATATTTGAGATACTTCGCACCCCGGACGAATACGTAATCGTAGTTGACCAAGGACCATTTCTTGGGAAAGAACGTCACTTCCTTGATGATCTCGATTGACTCTTTGAAGGAAGTGAAAATACAGAACACGATCGGAAGAACAAAGAGCAAGGAGATGAACAGCAACGCCAACGATTGTAGTACGGAAGTAAGGAGTCGTCGTCTTCTAGCCATATCACTCCTCCCTCCTGCTTATTTTCAAATTCAAGATTGAAAAGATCATTACCAACGCGGTAAGAATGAATGCGATGGATGACGCGTAGCCCATCTCATAGTTCATGAACGCTTCATTGTAGATCTTTTGATAGAGGACGATCGTGGCATTGCCCGGTCCTCCCTTTGTAAGCACGTTCGGGGTTACAAAGAGTTTGAGACACTGCAAAACCGCCCATATGCCTACTACGGCGAATGTTTCCGACAAGTTCGGAATGATGATGTACAAGAGTTTTTTAAATCCGACGGCGCCATCAATTTCGGCTGCCTCGAAGAGCTCCGAGGATATGCCCTGAAGCCCTGACAGGAAAAGAATCGTACCGAAGCCGACCTTTCCCCATATGCTGACGATGATCACCCACCACCGAGCCGTCTTGGCGTCGGTAAGCCAGTTGTGGGCATATTTGGAGAGACCGATGTTGATCAGAAATTTATTGAGGATACCGAAGTTGTCGGCAAGCATCCATGTGAAAAGCAGACATATCAGGGAAGCGGGAACTACTATCGGCATGAAAATCGATGTCCGATAGAACCAGCTTCTTTTCTTTTTATAGAACAGGAGCAGTGCAAAAGACAACGCGAGAACGATGAACAGGGTAAACATGATGACGGTGAATACCAATGTATTCGATAACGCTCGGACAAACTGGATATCCTCGGTCATTGCTTTAAAATTGTTGAACCCATTGAACTTCGGTCGTTTATCAAAAGCGAAGTTGTAGTCACAGAAACTTAGTATCCCCGTATATGCAATCGGATATACGACAAATAAAAACAGGACAAGGCACGTCGGAAGCACAAACAGTATTCCCCACAGTTCCTTTTCCCTCTTTCTTCCCCTTATAGTGTTTTGCATAACCATCTATCCCAACATGTTCAAATGGCCGGCAGGCTTTCGCCTGCCAGCCTCAAATCACGTACCGAATCCTACTTTTTGAGAGAATCGGAGAGCGCAGTCATCTTGTCGACGATATCCCGAGCCGATGTTTTCGGATCGACCAATCCTTCCTGGAAGATGACGTTCAAGCCCGTGAGCCACTTCGCCTGATCCTGCCACTGTGGAATTCTGACGCCGTTTTCCATGGACTCGCTGAGTTTTTTCCACATCGGGGTTTCATCCAAAGCTTTGTTGAAGTGTTCCCTGATGACGGACATCTTACCGAACTTCGTGAAGGTGTTGACCTGTACATACTCACTGTACACCCCCTCCTTGATGAACTGCATCGCCAAGTCAGCGTTCTTAGAAGCTTTCGGAATCGCCATCTGACAGCCGAACGCGAAGGTTCCCTTTCCTCCGGGAATGGGAGCGAGTGACAAGTTCTCAAGTCCGATCGAGTCGATGGCTTCCATCCATCGTCCTGCCGCCTCGTAGACCATCGCGATCTGTCCGGCCTTGAAGCCGTTGCGTCCGCCTGCGTTGTCAACGAAGGTCGATGCGGAAATATATCCGTTCTGAACTCCCTTCTGCCACAGATCGACCATATGGACGAATTCGGGGAAGTCGAAGTCATACGTATATCCATCGGGTTTGGTTATATGGCCTTTTTGAGCGACGATCGCACCGCCTATGATTCCGGTAAGGTTGTTTCCGAACTGGACTGAAGCGCCTACCTGCGTAACGACTCCACCGGCATCCTTTTTGGTAAGTTTCTCTGCGAAGTTGTAGAAGTCGTCCCAGGTCTTCATGGGAAGCGGTTCACCGTTCGCATCAACAAGACCTGCTTCTTTGAACATCTTTTTGTTCAAGGAGATTCCATATACCTCGTAGATCGCCGGAACACACACCTGAACTCCTTCATAGACCCCGGTTTCAAGAGCACCCGGCTGATAGTTTGATTTGGGGAAATCTTTGAAAAAGCCGAGTTCCTTGTCGAAGTCGTAGATGAGGTCCTGGGCAAGGTAGGTCTTTGCCATGTATCCGCCGTCGAGGAATACGAGGT
>JAAYQW010000089.1 GCA_012519115.1 Spirochaetales bacterium | reverse complement strand
TATGTGTTGGAGTTTTTAGGTTTAGAGCCAAATACCGATTTTTATGAAAGCGATTTGGAACAAGCCTTAATAACTCACTTGCAGAAGTTTCTTTTAGAATTAGGCAGAGGATTTTCCTTTGTCGCAAGGCAGAAAAGATTTACCTTTGATGGAAGGCATTTCAGGATTGACCTCGTTTTCTATAACTATATTTTAAAGTGCTTTGGAGGTAATTTCAAAATGGTCTTAGAAGGGATGAGATTTGCATACATATGCAGATTCACCTTGCAGAAGGCCCTCAGGTCTTCCGAATCAATGCGTTGGTTCCCTACCAGCATATTCTCAGTGGGGGATGACGTGGAACTGAGTTTCGATGTGGCCGGTGCTGTGTTTACACCGATGACGACAGCAATCCGGATGGTATCATTGCAGCTCATGTTCCCAACCGTTCAGCATGTACATAATGCCCGCTTTTCTGTGGGAACTCATGATCCGACGTCGACATTACGGAACATTACGATAACATTACGATAACATTACGATGACATTGCCCGATGTTCCGAACGATTGGGCATTTTGACCGGAGCGGATCCGGTTGGAACCCGCTCCGGCTCATCGGAGATGCTCATTGGAAGCCATATCGGAACCTTCGTCGGGTCTCGATGTGGCCGGTGTTCCGATCAGTGGTTGTGCTCGGTGCAGGGTGAGCCGCTTACGGCGAGATCTCCTTTGACGTACGCCTCGGCGACCGCTTCGGCGGTGCCTTTTGCGCCGATGATGACGTCGATCCTGTGCTCGTTGAAAATGTCGACCGCCCCCTGGCCCATGCCGCCGCTGATGATCACGTTCACTCCGAGATCATGGAGGAAGTTGGGGAGGAATCCGGGGCGATGGCCGGGATTGGCGATCGATTCACATCCGGCGATCTTCCCGTCTTCGACGGTGAACACTTCAAATGTCTCACAGTGTCCGAAATGGGCACAGACCTGCTTGTCTACGCTTGCTACTGCAATCTTCTTCATGGTAACTCCTCTGTGAACTCGAGCACACGACCGGTCGGAAGGTACTCGAGATGTTCCTGCATATATTCCTTCAGTATCCGATAACTCGCTTCACCGGTGCAATGGCCGGTGTAGAAGGTCGTCCCGGTTTCCAGAAGCCGCATGGCGATCTTCTTGAGCGTATGGACATCTTCGATCTTGGAGAGGTGGAACCCTCCGATGACCCGGGTGGGGTAGAACCCGCGGAGCATCCTGTATTGTTCGACGATGTTCACGATGCCCAGATGACTGCATCCGCTGAACAGGACCTTCTCTTCACCTTCCTCGATGCCGAGGCAGTGTTCATGTTCGAACGGATCGATGCCCATGCCCCCGTCCGCCTCGACGTAGAGCGTCTTGTTCCCTTCCGGAACGAACTCCTTTCCTTCGATCCTGCCGAAGAGAAAAGCCCCGTCGCCAAGATCGGTGTGCTCGTCACTGAAGATGAAGCGGTCGCTTTCCTTGAGCTCGTCGTCCAAGCCGGCATATGCCAATGTCTCCTCATCCCGTCTGCTGTAATAGGAACCGAGCGCGCTCTTCTTGAGGTAGATCGGCGCCTTCTCGTTGAGGGCGAGAAAACGGTTCATCCCTCCGCCGTGATCCCAATGTCCGTGGGAAAGAACCGCAAAATCGGCGGTGGAGAGATCGACGCCCAGGACCTCGGCGTTTTTTTCGAAGAGGGTTGTAGCCCCGCTGTCGAAGAGGATCTTCTTCGTGTTCGTCTCTATCCATAGCGAAAGGCCGTGTTCCGAGCCCAGAAGTGGATCGGTAGAGACGTTTTCCACGAGCGTCGTGATTCTCATAGTGCTTCCAGCTCCTTCATCACCTTGTGATGGATTGCTCGAATCGCCTCGCTTGCCGGACCGCCGCGCTCGATGAGCGATTGCCCGCTGTTGATTGCCGCGATCGCTTCCTTGTCGTAGGGGATCGTTCCCAGGAAGGGAATGGCTTCCTCGTTACAGTATCGCCTGATCCGCCCGGTGAGCTCCTCGTTCACGTCGCTCTTGTTTACGATGACGCAGGCCGGGACGTGAAGCTGACGGGCGCTTTGAATCACCCGCTGAAGGTCGCTGATTCCCGAAAGCGAGGGTTCGGCGACCATCAGGGCAAGATCCACTCCGGTCAACGATGCGATGACGGGACACCCGATGCCGGGGCTGCCGTCAAGGATCGCGAACTTGGCCTTGTCTTTGATCTGTTTCTTCACCTCGGTGACCAGAAGCCCGGTTGTTCCGCTGCCCATCTTCAATGTCGCGGTGGAGAACGTCTCGTCGCTCCTCGTATGAAGCTCGATCGTTCCGGCGACGGTCTCTTCGAGGGTGATCGCCTCACTTGGGCACACATGGGCGCAATAGGTGCATCCTTCGCAGAGATGGGGAATCACTTGATAGGGATTTCGGGTGATCGCATCGAAGCGGCAGACTTGATGGCACAGGCCGCACTCGGTGCACAGATCGGGATCGATGACCGCCTTGGGCAGGTCGTAATAGGGTTTCGTCGAATGGTTTTCAAACGTCCCCAGCACCAGATGGAGGTTCGGCGCGTCCACGTCGCAGTCGGCGTACGCTTTGGCCTGACTGAGCTGGATCAGGCAGGTGGCGACGGTGGTCTTTCCGGTTCCGCCTTTACCGCTGAGCAGCAAGAGTTGCTTCATCGACAACCTCCTTCAGAAGTTCAAGGAAGAACGTCCGATACTTCTCGCTTCGCTCGACGAGGAGCTCGGCGTTGGAGCTCTCCAACGCCGCATATGAATCATAGGGCAGGGAAGCGAGAATCTTCAAATCGTGTTCCTTGGCATAGAGCTCCGATGGATTGAGCCCGTCTTCGACTTTATTGAGCAGCACCCCCGCCGGTTTGTTCATCACCCGGGTCAACTCGTGGACCAGAGCGAGGTTCTGCGCGCCGAACATCGTCGGTTCGGCGACCAGAAGGCAGTAATCGGCGTGTTCAATCGTTTCAAGGACGAGGCACCCCGAACCCGGGGGGCTGTCGATGATGGAAAGATCGTCATCGAGCTTCTTGAGGAGCTTCTTGATGATCGGGACTCCGGTGCTTTCACCGATTCTCATCTTTCCGGTATGAACGGAAAGAGAACCGCGTCCGCCCCGCCGGATCGTGCCGATCACCCGCTTCGTCTCCTTGAGCGCCTGTTGCGGACAAAGGTAGGTGCAGAGTCCGCAGGCATGGCAGATCTCATCGAAGATCATCAGTTCGCCGGGGATATAGGCGAGGGCTTTATACACGCACGCCGTGACACAGACCTTGCATCCGTCGCACCTGTCCATATCCACGACGGGTTTGAGGGAGGTGACCTCCTCTTCCCCGATGAGGGATGGCTTGAGGAAGAGGTGGCCGTTGGGTTCTTCGACATCGCAGTCGAAGTATCCCCCTTTATCCGCTACAGCGGCCAAGTTCACGGAAACAAGGGTTTTGCCTGTTCCGCCTTTGCCGCTGAGAACCGCTATCTTCATACGGTTTATCCTTTGTTGATTCCGCCGGGGTGGACCTCGTTCAGCTCCTCAAGGGAGTGACTGAGGACTTTGGCGATATTATCGGCGATGGAAAGGTTCACCGCTTTCAAAACCTTGATCTTCGCACCGCTCAGCACCTTCGCCGCATGGTCGCCAAGGCGGAAGGCGACAAGCGTGTCGATCTTCTGATTCACCAGGTTCTGGGCGGCTTCGACTCCGGCTCCTCCGGGGCGTCCGGCCGCTTCGTTGTCAATGAACGTCGATTGTTGTTTCTCGGTGTCATAGATGCAGAAATAGGGACTGCGTCCAAAGTTGACACTGATCACGCTGTCTAAACTTTTTTCTTCTGCCGGGATTGCGATAATCATCAAAATTCTCCTCTTCGACCGCGTCCTCGGCCTTGACCACAGCCACGACCGCAGCCGCGGCCGATTCCGCGATGCTCACGCAAGCGATAATCTCCGCCCTGGATGGAAAGAACTCTTCCTTCGACCAAGGCGGTCGATACTTTTTGTCGAGCGACATTATAGATTCCCTGAATCGTCGATCGACCTACGCCCATCTCCCGGGCGCACTCTTCCTGGGTCATCCCCATCGTGTCGATGAGGCGGAGGGTTTCATACTCATCCACACTCAGGATGACCGCTTCACTACGGTTGAGCGGGCCCGCGAGAGGCCCGAACTCATTTACTTGAGGAAGGGAGCATACGTTGCGAAACTTCCTCGGCCGGCTCATCCTTCCTTGCCTTCCTGCTCAAGCAGTTCATCGATCCGCTTCAGTTCTTCTTGAAGAAACCGTTTGCGATCTGCAAGGGTGCAGGGTTGTGCATTCCAGCCCATACCCATTCCCATGCCCATACCGTATCTCCTGCCTCGACCAAATCCGAACTCGCGGCGGCAGGGACCCATGCCGCGCCCGGTCATCGGGCCGTAGCCCATCGGTCCTGTTCCGTCTCTATATGGCATATGTGCCTCCTTATGATTGATGTTCTCTTTCTGTTAATGGCATATGCCAATAACTAGACTTAAATGTACCATCATTATTGGCATATGTCAATAACCAAGGATGAAAAAGTCTCTACCCTGATATGCTCATCATTCCTGTTTAGGCGGATTCGCCTTCATATAGGCGTGATCCTCTGCGATTTCGCCCACCAGCTCTCCGAGGGTGCGCTTCAGCGAGTGCTCCGTGCTTTTCGCAAAGGCGACATCCGCATCCGGCAAGACGGTCTTCACCGCCCGGATCGCCATATACAGCTCTTCACGGCTGAAGCCATGAAGGATCATGACCCGTTGTTCCTGTGTTTCCATGATCAGATGGTAGCCTTGGATGGAGGGAAGGGCAAGAAGAAGGGAAGCTGAAGAAGGAGCGATAGATCTACCTTGGAACTATGTGGTTCTGAAATTCAATGTTTACAATAATAACATTGTAAGTACAACAAAATGGGTGGTATAATCACGGAGACGTACGTTGCAAGAGCACAGGATGGTCTCACTTTGTCATGCGTCCTTACCATACTTACATGAGGAGGATGGTTGTACATATTAGATTAGTTGATTGACTTATCTTATACATTATGTATAATCTAGGATACAGAGGTGCCAAAACCGCAACCGGAATACGATATCAAAGATTTTTTGAAGGCATGTAAGGAGAACGGGCGTCAACCGCCGAAAGTAGTGCTCATGGGGGGGAGTTCTCAGAACAGCATCTAGCGATTTTTCTCTTAAGACCAAGGAAGCCCTTCTTGCATTCATCAATGCGGGCGGTCTGGAGAATCTTGAATTTATCAATTCAATCCCATTCCGACTCAGCTCTGAGATTCCACCTCCGAATTGTGATGCGTATCATTTCAATTCAGGATTTACCATCGGCTATATATCCTTCTTTTATAGTGAGTTGAGCAAGCATTGGGTTATCAAATCCTTTCATCGAGATGACAAGTGTGGGCCTACGGTAATGGAGATAGCGTTAAGGAATGCAGGATTGTTGCCTGAGAGTTCGAAAGAGAGGGAATAATTATGGAACAAGTCATATGTTCATATTGTGGAAAAGACAATGTGTCGATTGAGGAACATGCTATTGAGCTTAGCGAACCCTATGGTGGATCCAGTACCGTAAAGATAAAAGAAAAGGTATGCAACCATTGTGGATTTATTGAGGATGACGATAGCAATGATCTTGTGATTAAAAGAGAGCTTGAGGTGCTCAAACGAATTTCGCTGGTGAAAGTGATTGATGCGCTTAACTCCATGGGGCATACGACTGCATCCATGGAACGTGCCTTGGGGCTTCCTGCAAGGACGATTGCAAGATGGAAGAATGAAGAATCCATGTCTCCTTCAGCAGCAGGGATTGCACTTATGAGGATCATCCGAACCTTTCCATGGATTCTTGCTGTAGCAGAT
>JAAYQW010000088.1 GCA_012519115.1 Spirochaetales bacterium | reverse complement strand
CTGCTTGTCTCCAATAACAACTGGGCGGTGCTGGTCCAGCGTCCGATCTCCCTTACGTTCCTGCTTCTCTCGGCTCTTTCCATTGGGCTTGCCGTGTATAACGTGAAAAAGAAGGAGGCGTAGGGATGGCGGTTACCACCGGTGGAAGTGGTTCGTGGCATGTCATTAATTCACTGCTTGAAGGGATACCCATCCCTCGAATGGTGAAAGTGCGCCAGAATTTCTTCCTCCCGGGGGTGATCGATATTCGGGATACACTCAATAATCAGCTCTCTTCCGAAACGCTTTGGGCACCGCTGAAGAGGGGTGATACGGTGGCGATCGGAATTGGTAGCCGCGGTATCGACGGACAGGTCGAGGCTGTTCAGACGCTCGTTTCCGCGATAAAAGAGCGCGGTGGGGTTCCGTTTCTTGTTCCGGCGATGGGCAGTCACGCCGGCGCCACCGCCGAGGGTCAAAAAGCGATGCTTGTGACGCTCGGCATGGATCAGGTGGATGCACCGATCAAGAGTTCGATGGAGACGGTATTGCTCGGCAGGTGTCCGGATGGGATGCCGGTTCTTGTCGATCGGCTTGCCCACGAGGCGGATCATCTGATCATCATCAACCGCGTGAAGAGCCATGTATGCTTCCGCGGTCCGTATGAAAGCGGCTTGGTCAAGATGATCGCCATCGGTCTTGGAAAACAGCAAGGTGCGGAAACAGCCCATAATCTCGGATTTGGGCGAATGCCCCGCCACATTGAAGCGATTGCCACTGAGGCATTGAACCATTTGAAGCTGCTTTTCGCTGTCGCCCTTGTCGAGGACGCCACCCACCGCTGTTCTCACATAGAAGTGATCCCCCCCGATAATCTCTTGAAAAGGGAAGCCGAACTCCTCAAGCTTTCAAAAAGCTGGGAAGCCCGGCTTCACTTCGAGACGCTCGATGGTTTGATCATCGACGAGATCGGCAAACACATCAGCGGCAGCGGTTTTGATACGAACGTCGTTGGCCGCTACCATTCGGAGCATGTAACGGGTGGACCGAAGATCACCCGCGTGGCGATCTTGGATATCGCCGCCGAGTCCAACGGAAACGGTAACGGCTTGGGAATGGCGGATTTCACGACCGTCCGAGCGGTAGAAAAGTTCGACTTCGCTCAAACCTACCCAAACACGCTCACCGCATTGCTGACCGGAGGGGTGAAGATCCCGATGGTCCTGATGAATGATCGGCAAGTGCTTCAGGCATGCATGAAAACAAGTTACCGCGAGCGATGGGAAGAGGCTCGGATCGTTCGAATCCGGAACACGCTCTCCTTGAATGAGATCGAGGTGTCTGAATCGATCGTGCCCGAGATTGAACATGACCCGCGTTTTGAGATTATCAGTGAGCCCTATGAGCTTCAATTCGATGATGAAGGAAATCTATTTTAATACGGAGGAAGAAAAATGACGAGAAAAGAAGAATTACGCATTAAGCTGGATCGAGTAAGGACGATGATGAGCAAGCTTGAGTTTGACGGCGTATTCCTCAAACGACAAGACGATTTTTCCTGGCTCTCCTGCGGCGGTCAGAACTACATCGGCTGGGGAGACATGGGATTGTGCGGTCTTCTGGTGACCCAGGATAATACATATGCCATCACGAATGTCATCGAAGAGCCGAGAATGAGAGATGAGGAACAGCTCGAAGAGCTGGGTTTCAAAATCCATGCCGGCGCATGGCAGGATACCGGCTTTGAAACGAGAACGTTGAAGAGCCTTGTCTCCTCCGGACGAATCGCATTCGATTATACCAGCGATCTCGGACCCAATATCGAAGGAGAGATCAAAAAGCTGCGTCTTTCACTCACGAAATCAGAAGTCGAGCGGATGAGAAAAGTCGGTTTCATGGCAACCCTTGCTTTGGAAGAGGCTTCCGTTTCCGTCCGTCCCGGCGATACCGAGATTGAAGCGATCAAGCGGATCACGAACGCGCTCTATGACCAGGACATGATGTTCACGAGTCTGATGTGCGCCGCCGACGATCGGCTGATGAACTATCGCCACGCGATCGCCACACCCACGAAGATCAAGGAGCGCTTCCAAATCGGTGGAAATATGCGCAAGTGGGGTCTTACCGTCTGTTTGACCCGGTATGTCAACTTCGTTCCCGTAACCGACAAACTGCGCAAGCAATATCGCCTCAATCAGCTGATCGATACGACGATGATGGTCAATACCGTTGTCGGTCGAGCGTATCACGAACCGCTTAAAGCGGCTCAAAAGCTGTATGAGGAGCATGGATACGGTGACGAATTCCTCAAGCACCACCTCGGCGGACCGATCGGATATGCCAACCGCGATTATCGGGTCGACTTCAATCTTCCGGGAACGATTCAGGAGAATCAGGGATTCTGCTGGAACCCGTCGATCACCGGAACGAAGAGCGAAGATACGATTCTTGTCCGCAAAGATGGGTTTGAATTCATTACCAGACCGATCCTCTTCCCCAAAAATGAAGTGGTCGTTGACGGTAAGACATTCATCCGCAGCGATATCTTGGAAAAGTTCTAAACAACAGCGCGTACACATTGCTGATACCGGTCTTGATGGATACAAGGCCGGTATTTTACTTATCTCTTGGAAATACGCTTTGACTTCTGAAATCTCCATAGTGTCCAAAAGTACCTTATGTAATCGCAAAGATGATGTAGGAATTCCTTTCCAAGAAACGTGGACATTGGTGGACAATTTTTACAACCTATGTGAGCGGAGCTCTGGACACAACCAAATGAAATAATAGTAGCCTCGGAACTAACTTGCAATAGAGCAAGTCTTTATGACCATGTATTGGGTTGAGTTTTTGAAAAAAAACAAGCCGGAGGAGAATCCTCAATCAGTAAAAATAATTTGTAATAGAAGTTGACAAAATGGATTGATGTGTTAGAGTTTCCTTATAAGACATAATATGTTATACATAAGCGGTATAACAAGTCATATGATTCAACTTTTAGATGGAGGGGAAGATGAAAGATTTAAAGCGAGTCGACCTCTGGGTAGGTATCGGGCTGATAGCCTTGAGCATCGCAGTATGGTTGATGACGGCCAGCTTGCCGGTTCCCGAGCGGGGGATCGGGCCGGGT
>JAAYQW010000087.1 GCA_012519115.1 Spirochaetales bacterium | reverse complement strand
GGAATGTGCTGGAAGTATCTGATCGAAGAGGAAGGCCTCAAGCCCGATCTGGTCGTTTCCACCGAGCCGACGAGCTGCCGCCTCTATCGCGGTCACCGCGGAAGGATGGAGATCCGGGTCATCCTAAGCGGAATCTCCTGTCACGGCTCCGCCCCCGAGCGCGGAGTGAGCGCCGCCTACAAGGCAGCCCGCGCCGCCCTTGCGATGGAGCAGCTGAACAAGGATCTCCAGCCGGATGAGGACGGCTTCCTCGGAAAGGGAACGATCACCGTCAGCGTGATGGATGTCAAGGGACCTTCCCAGTGCGCCGTCGCCGACTATGCGATGCTCTATCTGGACCGCCGCCTGACGTGGGGTGAGGATGCCGATCTGGCGATCGCCCAGGTCCGGGAGTACATCTCCAAGGCCACCGGTGACGCTCCCGATTCCTTCATCGTCGAGATGCCCAACTACGAGAAGATCGGTTGGACGAAGAAGGAGTATTCGCAGGAGCTCTACTTCCCGACGTGGAAGCTCGATGAGGATCACTTCCTCGTTCAGAGCGGAATCGATGCGTATGAGACGCTCTTCGGGAAAAAGCCGGTCGTCGACAAGTGGACGTTCTCCACGAACCTGGTAGCGACCACCGGCCGGCACAAGATTCCGGCGATCGGTTTCGGCCCCGGCGATGAGAATCAGGCTCACGCACCGAACGAGATCAACCGGGTGGATGACCTTGAGATCTGTGCGGCGTTCTATGCGATGCTGCCGTACTCCCTTGAAGCACGAGGAAAATAACTTCTTTGAGTTTTGCAATTGGCAACCACAGGGCTTCGGCCTTGTGGTTGTATTATGAGAAGACTCCATTATTGATGTATTTGGATAATGGAATCCATGAGGAGCCGCATTGTGCGGGTGTGGAAACCAAGGTGCTGAAGGACTCCTCCCTCTGCCACCTTCCTTGCGCAGCAGCGCATGCCGCTACGACCACGACTCTAAAGGGAGAAATGGCATGAGTTCTTCGCTTCTGTTGAAAAGCATTTACACCCTTCAAACCGACTTTGACAAGGAGGCGCTTCACGGCGCCGACCTGCTTATCGTCGACAACAAAGTCAGCAGGATCGACCCCGCGGGAAAGATTTCCGCCAAGGGCGTCGATCGGGTGATCGACTGTTCAAAGCACGTTGTTCTACCGGGGCTTGTAAACACCCACCACCACTTTTATCAAACCCTGACCAGAAATCATCCGGCGGTTCAGAGCGCCAAGCTTTTTGATTGGCTTACGTTCCTCTACGATGTTTGGAAATATCTTGATGAAGAGGGAATCTATTACTCATCACTCTTGGCGATGGCGGAATTGATGAGAACGGGGTGCACCCTCACCACCGACCATCACTACGTCTATCCCCACCACGTCCAAGGAGACCCGATGGCGATTCAATTCGAAGCGGCCGAGACCCTTGGAATGCGCTTCAGTCCCACCCGGGGCTCGATGAGCCTCTCCAAGAAGGATGGAGGCCTTCCTCCGGATACCGTGGTGCAGACGGAAGAGCAGATTCTCTTCCATAGTGAAGAATCGATTCGACGCTTCCACGACGATAGCGCCGATGCGATGCGCAAAGTCGCACTCGCTCCCTGCAGCCCCTTTTCAGTGACGAAGGAGCTGATGAAAGAATCAGCGGCTTTGGCGAGGAAATACGGAGTCAGGCTTCATACCCACCTCTGCGAGACCGCTGATGAGAATGATTTCTGTCTCGAGATGTACGGGATGAGACCCGTTGAGCTGATGCAGGAGTGCGATCTGATCGGGGAGGATGTGTATTACGCTCATGGAATCTACTTCAACGATGAAGAGTTGAAGATCATCGCGGATACGGGCAGCCACATCGCCCACTGTCCCTCATCCAATATGCGCCTTGGAAGCGGCATCTGCCGGGTTCACGAGATGCTCCCGATGGGGATAAACATCGGCATCGCCGTTGACGGATCCGCTTCGAACGATTCTTCCGACATGCTCGCCGAAGTGCGCCAGGCGCTGCTGCTGCAGCGGGTTCGCTACGGCAGCGATGCGCTTACCGCAAAGGAAGCGTTTACGATGGGTACGATCAACGGGGCGAAGATGCTGAACTTCACCAACGTCGGCAAGCTTGAAGAGGGCTGGGCGGCCGATGCCGCGATCTGGGATCTTTCGACTGCGGCGTATGCCGGGGCTCAAAGCGACCCCGTCGCCG
>JAAYQW010000086.1 GCA_012519115.1 Spirochaetales bacterium | reverse complement strand
CGGTTCAACGACGGTGTACGAGCCCTCTTTGACGACTTCCGTAACGATGCCTTCTTCAATCGTCAACGGCACCATGATCCGGTGTTCAATCTGATTCGTCTCTTGAACCGTTCCGAGAATCATCCCTTTGGAGACGGCATCGCCTTTCTTCACCACGGGAGTGAACTCCCAGCGTTTATTGTGACTGATTGAATCAAAGGAAAGACCCCGGGCGATGAATGCTCCGGACAAGCCCATCAGCTCCTCTAAAGGACGCTGGATTCCGTCATAAATCTGTCCGATCAGACCCGGACCGACTTCAACGGATAAACTCATCCCGCTTCCATAGACGTTGTCTTCCGGCTTGAGCCCGGTGGCGTCTTCGTAGACTTGGACGGTAGCTTCGCCATCATGGAGTTTGACGACTTCACCGACGAGGCGCTGCTCGCCGATATGCACCAGCTCCATCATCCTGGCATCTTTAATTCCTTTGACGATCAAGACGGGGCCGTTTACCCGCTTGATCTTTCCTATAATGCGCTCGTTCATGCACGCTCCTGAATCATTGAACGAATCAGCCGCTCAAAGCGTCTGAGACGGATATCGACTTGGTTGTTGAAGGAGGTGGAACCATCCAGCGAGGTGAGCACAACCCCAAGTCCTTGGATGTACTTCTCCTCTAAATGAAGGCGGATCTTCGCTCCGGTGGCTTTGAGGATCAAGGCTTCGGCTTTCTTCAGGTCCTCTTCGGTAACGGGACAGAGGCGGCTGAAGGATACTCTCGCCTCTTTTCGATCAAGACCGATTGCCGCTTCGGCGATCCAATACGGCAAATGGGGCCTAAGAGTATTGCAATCGAGGGCTACAAGGACCGCATCCATCACCCGATGATAGGAGTCATCAACCTGTCTCAACGCCGCTTTCCGTTTAGCCGATGCTTTATTGGTCGCAAGGCGCAACTGGATCTGCTTCACTTTTTCGTCAGTGGCGCGCTTTTGGGCGGCGACCTCCTCTTCAGCTCGGTCGCGGGCTCGATCAAGGATCTTCCGGGCTTGCATCCGTGCATCCTCAAGATGGTTTTTCGCACTCTCGGCTGCTTCCTTGAGGATTCCTTCCAACAATGGCGTATCTGTGCTCTTCATCTCTTCGTCCTCACAACGACACTCCGATCGCCTGATTTACGAGGGCTCGGAGGTCACTGCGTTTAGACCCGCTCTTCTGCGAGGGGATTTCCACAACGAGGGGGAACGTTTCGCTGAACAAGTATCGATCGACGGAGGATCGAATCATATTGGCGACTTCATCGGTAATGATGATGATCCCGTTCTCTTTATCCTCGAGCGCTTTTTCCCACGCGATTCGGGCTTCTTCCGCGTTTGTCGCCTGCATGCCGAACACACCGACCAGGGAAAGGCCCAAGACAGTGTCTTCGTCACCGATGACAACGTATCTCATCGTCAAACCTTCGCGAGAATCATCAAGCTGGTGATGAATCCGAAGACGACGACTCCTTCGGCGAGAGCGATGAAGATAAGCGCTTGAGTCCCGATTTCGGGTCGTTCACTCATTGCGCCCATAGCAGCGCTTCCGACGCGTCCGATCGCCATTCCGGCAGAGATCGCGCCGACGGAGAACGCCAGAGACGCGGCGAAAGCCACGAGGGCAAGATTGTAATCCAATCCTGTCGTGGCTACTGCCTCGGTCGTGGCGGCGTATGCGCCCGGGGCGAAGATGAAGCCTGAACCTACCAGTACCAAGGCCGTTGCAACTAAGCTCATCGAGACTTTCCTTCTGAACATCGATTTGGTCATACAAGACCCTCCTATCAAATGCACTAAAATTTATCGATTGTCGGACGAAGACCGCTTGAGTCCAACTGGCCTGTAAGCGATTCCTCGACCGGTAAAATACCTTGAGAAGAATTCGTAATAGTTCAACCTGAGCGATTGAATACCCGAACTGAGACCCTCGAGGACGATTACCAAGAGGTTGCCGGCAATGAAGATGAGAACACCCCCTACTCCGCCGACCATCGACTGGAGATACTTGAACGTTCCCATCAGCGAGGCGTGGGCGATTCCAAGACCCGCGACCCGCATGAAGGAGAGGGTGTTGGAGAGATATCCGGTGAAGATCTCCAAGACATCCACCAGAAACTCCATGATCGATCCGGCTGCCACCTGGCCGAACGTCTTACTCGCCCGATTATGCTTGAGATCGACGACATGCTGCACATACGGCTTGGCGAAGAGAAGAACCAAGCAGATGACAAGCGTGGGGATGATCCAAGGGTCGGAGGGGAAAGAATGATAACCCGATCCCACGAATCCGAACGCCATATAGATTCCGGTGCCGAATAAGACACCGCCGACGACCCCGTTCTTGTCAAGCAGCATCGTAACGTAGGATTTCTTGCGGAACAAGTTGACCCAGTTCAGGACGAGTCCGGTATAAATGACGGCGATTCCGAACTTGATCGTGATGCCGAGGATTCCGTACACATCGTGAACCAGCGCGGTGGCAGGGGCGTGCCCTTCGACAGCGGCCTCGAAGTTGAACCAAAGCGGCGGCAGCAGCGGAAGACCGAAGTAGGAGCCGAACAACGCCCCGAAGAGCATGGAAGAGAGACCGAGATAGACAAGCAGGTTGGTAACGTTGCGCGTCAACAACCCCTCTTTCTTCTCCGGATTGAGGCGATAGCTTCGGGAACCGAACATCCCGACCAGAAGCAGGACAAGACCCTGACCAACATCGCCGAACATCAAGCCGAACATTGCCAAGTAGGCGATCATCACGAAAATCGTCGGGTTGACGGTGCCGTATTCCGGAGTCGAATAGTTGTTGACTATTTTCTGGAATGGTTCCAACGCCTTGGGACTGGTTACCGCGACCGGAACGCTCTCTCGAGGAACTTCCGTCGCCTCGGTCCACTCCACGACGCATTGCCCGCCACTTGCTTCGACGATGGCGTTTCGAACGTTTTCAGCTTGATCGACCGGAACCCATCCGCTGAAGAGGGCGGTATTGCGGGTATAGGAAAAATAGCTCTTGATCTGATCGCTGAGCTCGTTGAGCCGGAGATTCGACCAGATCGCAAAGAGCTCCTCTTTGCGCTCCACAATCGCTCTTTTGACCGACTGTTCAATCTCACCCCGTTTGTCGATGAGTCTTTTGTGTTCCGTTTCAAGCCGGGATCGGACAAGTACGACCGCTTGCTTCTGAAGCAGCGGATCGCTTTCCTCCGTCCAGCCGAACTTATCCAGAAGAGGATCGACCTGAGCAATATCCCGACGAAGCGAAAGCACGGTTACGAACTCCTCGTCGATCGGCTCGACGAACGCTCCATACGGAGAGAGTTTTTCCGTCAGTTGTTCGCTCTTTCCCTCCTTCACGCTTCCGATTCGAAGATCCAGATACTCCCACTTGGATTCAGTGAAATATCGCCTCATCTCCTCCACGCCCAAGAGGGCTTGGTTGGCGACTTTCTGCTTTTCCTTAAGGGCAAGCAAGGTTTGAGTAAGATCGTCGAGAACCGCCCGATACGCTTCGACTTGGGGTTCTTCCAGAAGCGATACGTCCAACGTGCTTTCCCCGGGAAGAGAAAGGTGCCCTTGCTTTAAAAGTGCTTCAACCCGGCCTCGAAGGTCTTCAAGCACCACACGGTTCGTCGTACTCGGTTTTGAGGAGAGTTTCGCAAGCTGGTCTGCCTCAAGGCGGCTGATGTGAATAAAATCCAACACCCCCAGCTGCAGCAACGCTTTGACCACTTGGTCGCTTCGTTGCTGCAGTACTACCGCTGTAAGCAGTCGCATCGGCTTCGTGAATAAGTTCATCCGATTACCCCCCTGATATATCCTTCATCAAATCCATAATATTTTCCATTCAAAATCGCCTTGATTCTATTGAACTCCTCTTTGTTGAGAAAGAAATACGCCAAGGCGATGCCGATGGTGAACGGATCTCCAGCTAAGAGGCGTTGGTACGCTTTCTTCTGGTTTTGAGCCAGCAGCTCTTCGATTCGTAACACCTCTTCCACGGCCGAGCTGTCACCGATCCGGTGTTCCGCGGGCAGAAAATGGGAAAGCAGATCTCTCGCCGAACGGTTTTCTTTCGGAGTTTCGATATAGTGATGCACCTCTTTGCTCTCGAAAACCTCGCCCCATGGCAGGAGCAAGGATAAAAGCTCTTCCTGTTCCAGGCGGTGATACCACCCGTAGCGAACAAGGATGAGCAGGTTTTTCAAATCAATTTCCTGGTCGAGGAGTTCCAACGCTTTTTGACGATCGAGCTTCTTCAGCAACGAGGTCGCCTTACGGATCTCTTCATACCATATCCGGTCGAGGCGGCTCTCCAATTGAAACAATCCATCTTCACGCAAAGAATCCTCCGTGTGCTGAAGAAGAATCGAACGGTAGGGAGTATTCTCCGTGGCTTGCACCACCCCATCCCATGAGAGAGCATTGATGAGCGCAGTCCAATCGACGGGATGAAGAATCACCTCTTTGAAGATGTATTCGCTCCGATGACGAATCGGGCGACGATGAATGATTGACGAATACCAGAGTCGAATCGAGTTCTTCAGATTGTCGATCTCAATCTTGCCCAACAGTTCCGCTATGAACCGCCCTTCCGCTCCATCCAGATATTGAGCGATCTCCCGATACAGTGCGATTTCCATCTTCAGCAGCACCAGCTCGATGGCTTGGATATCTCCGCTTTGATCATACGAACGAGTCAAGGCAACATACCGGGTCGGTCTGAGGGCGGCAATCGCATCCACCAAGGTCGGAGCGCGCAAAAGAGCCTCGGTAACCGCTTCTTCTCGCATTTTACCGAGCCGGGCACGCATCTTCGCATTGATGAATCCATACGTATCTACAGAGCTCATTATGACTCGCTTATTCCATCCAAGTTGGTTTTACACACCTCAAGGACAATCGCTTGGGCGATTTCTTTCACTTCTTCCGCGGTAAGACGGGAAGAACGATCCAACGAGGCTTCATACTCAGTCAATTGGGCAGCCAGATCCGCTTCAGCTTGAGCAATCGTTTCCTGGGCTTGGATTCGGTCTTGTTTCAGCGCATCCCGTACAAGCGTATTCGCTTCAGTTTGTGCGTTAGTGATGATTTCACGAGCTTCCCGCTCCGCTTCTCGAACTATTTGTTGAGCTCGATCTTCAACCGTCAATACTTCATTGATAATATCGCTACGCACGTGCCTACCCCCCACCCTTACAACTCGATAAACTCTGCTTTTACATATGTTCTATTTTTTGTGCGAAGGTGTCAAGCAAACGCTAGGGTGCAGCGGTGGTGACCGTCTGACCTTCCGTGGCGGATTCCCAACTGCCGACCAGCTCTTCAAACAACAAGGGATCAAAGTAGAAATCTTCTTCCGTCACAAAGTCATCTTCAAAGACAAGGAAAGCATCCTCATCGAATGACGGGAAGATCGTATTCCAGAAACTCTCCTCATCCGTCTGCTCGATTACGTTGAGGGTCAGGCGGGCATCATACTCTTCCACCATTTCGAGTTGGAAGGCATCTTCAATTTGAGCCTCAAGAAGTACGGCGACTTTATCGAAATAGCTGACTCGATCCTCGAAGGCGGGATCGCCCACCTGATAGGACTCAAGAATCAATATGGTGTCGATTCCCATCGTCTTCTCATCCTGCTCGGGAACATCGAAGCGGACTCCGTACCAATCATCATCCACCTTCAAATCAAAGAGGTATGCACCGGCCTTCACTTCATTGAGTATGAATCGTCCGTCCTGGTCGGTGAACAGGTAGAGCGTATCGTCTCGGTCATGCCTCTCCTCGCCCGCTTCGTTGGTCGTGATTTGATATACCGGGGAGGAGTATTGAACGTATGGTGTTCCATCCTTTTGAACGAGAACTCCGCTGACGGTAAATACCGGCTGCATCCTCAGCGTTGCGACAAAGCTCTGTCTGCCCCGTGGCGCGAGCGAGTAGACATACGAGCTTCCCGTCGAGAATTCGGTGGGGCCGCCGGAGAAGACCGCTACTGTGTTGACCGTATTGGTTGAAAGCCCATTGTACAGCGCGCTGCCAAATGGACGGGGCAGATATGTGGGACTGCTGTCGAGACTCCGGGCGACCGATACCTGACCTCTCCTGAGGAGTCCCGTCGGCTTGACCAGGAGGAAGGAGTCACTGACGCTTCGACCAAGACCAAACGCTCCGCCGGCATAGGCCAGCGCCGTGTTGACCATGAACGTGGTGGTCATAGTATTCTTTGCCAGTGAGTATTGGTGCCTCAGATTCAAGGAAGAGAACGTCCCTGAATGGTTCCAGGATCCGGATAGGACTCCCGCCCCGAAGTTCGGCATGCTCCCGTCAAATCCCGTGCGAATTCCGCTGTAAGACAGGGAAATGCTGTCATTGGTCGAAGGACGCAAACTCATGCTGAAGTTCGAATTCATCCCGGTTGTCTGGATTGAATTCGTGGAGCTGATGCTCGCTTTGGAGCCGAAGGAATAGCTTCCGCTGATTTGACCGGTGAGAATCGGCTTGGCGGCGTCGCTCGAACCGCTTATAGAAATCGAACCATTGATTGAAAAACCTTTGAAGGGAGAGAATCCGGTTGAAGCACTGGCCGACCATGAAGCGACGGCGGCATCAAAGGTATAGGCACCGCTTCCGCTGACCGAGTAGCGGAGCAGGTTGAAAAGGCTGTCGGAGTATGAGAGGGAGATGGACGCGCTTCCTTTCGAGCCGACCGGCCGATTGTAGTTGCCCGACAGTCCGACTCGGTTCAAAAAGGAGGTTTCGCTGATGCTGAAGCGCTGTCCGAGATTCACGCTGTAAGAGGCTTTCCACAATTCAGTGTCCACATTCGTGGACCCTTGGATCTGGGTCGATCCGATCATCGTGGCAAAGACGATCCCCAATGACGCCTGGAGAGTTCCGGGAGTGAATGCAAGGTCGATATTCGTCGTCAATGCGTCGGTCACTCCCAATTCTTGACGATATGTCGCGGTAAACGCTTTGGGATGGTAGGACAGATAATCCCCACCGAGCCAAGGAAGAGCAAACGAGCCTTCTTTATTTGGACCACGGGTCTGAGGCATGTTGAGCCCGATCGCATAGGTGGTATCACCTTTGGCCAACAGGCGGTAGTCATAACCGAAATTCAAATAGATGGGCTTCTCGGGTATTCCGGTAGCAGTCGGGGTTACTTCAATCCGAATCCGGTTTGCTCCTTGAACGAGGATGAAGTCTCGCAAGCGGTAGACTCCCGGCTTGAGCGTCCGAGTATAAAAGGAGTTGTCGTTAAGGAAGATTTCAATGTCCGATTCTTCGACAATCGTCAGAGTTTCTTCGATCTGAGTACGTCTTGCGCTCTGCGTACCGAAGGTGTAATTCTTTTCAAGACTCACACCGATACTCGATTGAGTCCCGGTAACTCCGACGAGTTTCCCCAAACCGCTTCCGATATTCCCAAAGGAAAACCGGATGCTGGCGTCGATGAAATCGTAATATCCGTTCCAAGATCCGGGATTGTAATACGGCTTGTCATGGGAGAGAGTGAAATTATAGTTCAGCGCCACTCCGAAGAGAGAAGCACGGTTGGAAACGGAAAGGTTGAACAGTGTGCGGTTGAATGCACTGAAATCATCAGGATATTCCAATTGACCGAATAAGTTCAAATTTGCCGCCAAGCTGAACCACTGCGGTTTTAAGGGAATCGCTCCGCTGATCGCATACTGTTCACGACGGTTGACCGTGGCGGATGAGAGACTGAGAATCCGTTCCGGCATATCCTGGATCGAGAATGTCAGATACAGGGCAAAAGCCTGTTCGTCATACTCCGTCGCAACTCCTCGCCTCTCCAGCTCCTCAGGAGTCACAAAGTAGCCGAGATCGGCGAAAATCCGGGTACGGGCAGCCGGTGTGAGGTGTTCGGCTACGTAGAACCGCAAGTCCTCCACATTGATCAGTCGTGCATCCCCTTCAAAATTGATCTCGATGGTTCCTACCAGGTCATCGTTGACAAAGAGGCGGAAGTAATATGTACCGTCATCATACGCAACGGCGCTATCTTCACCGACGACAAAGAAGTCCGCCCAGAAGTCGTCGTCTGCGGGCAACGGCTCCGTCGCCGATGGATAGAACAGGTCATACTCCTCTTCGGTGAATACCATCGGATCGAACACAAACGGAGGAGGCGGCGGGCCGATGGGGGCTGTTGGTTCTTCGGTCAAGGTGCCGATCAACGCCACAATCTCAGGATCCTCTTCAGTCTGTCCGGGAAGCGATATTCCATAGCTTTGAGCTATCGCATCATACTCTTGAAGCAGCTCGCTTGCTGACGGGT
>JAAYQW010000085.1 GCA_012519115.1 Spirochaetales bacterium | reverse complement strand
GGGGTGGTCGTGCGATTTGATCGCGTCGACTCCATACGTTTCCACCGAACCGAATGCGAACCTCGGGATGATTCTCTGGTCGATGACCGAGCGACTGATGGTCTTCTCACTCTTGTTTCTGTCGCGATACTGTTTTGCATTGCGATAGATCTGGATGTGCGGGAACTGAGTTTTGTACTCGGCCGCCAGTTCGTCGTCGCCTTTCTGCCATTCCCAGCGAACCTCAATCAAGTGACAATCGGTGAGCGCTTTGATATCGACCGAAAGCTTCGGATTCGGAACAAAAGAGACTCTTTCGTGGAAAATGTAGCTGTTGCCGTCCGTGCTGAATTCCACATCACCCGAAACAAGTATCAGGATATGGTGGAACGGCCCCGGTTCAAGTGAAAGCGTCGAACCGGCCATCACGGCATGGTGATACAGTGTCGCTCCGGGAATACATCCGGGTAGAAGGGCAACGCTCCCGTTCTTTTTGACATTGAAGTCCACGGTCATCTTCGGTACTTCTCTCATCTGACATTCCTCCTCATGTTCTTATCAAAACTTATATATCAATATTCCAAGTCGGCATTCACCGCCTTCACCCGCTCGATCACCAATTCGCGGAACTTTTCGCTCAGCATGGAAAAGAACGCGGTGAATCCGGTAACGCGCACCACAAGATCCGGATACTTGAAAGGATCCTTATGTGCTTCAAGGATCTTTTTAGCATCTATGATGTTGATGTTGAGCAACGTGTTTCCCGAGTTCATGATTCCGAGGATCATGGCGCACATCTTCTTCACGCCCTCCGGATCGTTGGCGATCTGGGGATCGATCTCGAGCTGAACCGGAGCGGTATTTCCATAACCCGGCTGTATGGCCGCGATCGAGTTGCACATGCTGGTAACGGCCCCGTCTTTGCGAAATCCGCCGTTGGGGTTCGCTCCGTGATTGATCGGCTCTCCCGCCTTGCGTCCATTCGGAGTCGCCTTGAGAATCGATCCGAGCAGGATGGTGTTCGACCAGGAAAAGAAACCGGGAATGAAGTTGACATTCTTCGGATTATCCTTATGCTGTTCGACCAGATCTCTTACCAGGTCGGTCCACAGCTTGGAAATCTCCACGGCCCACTTGTCTCCGAGCGAATCGCCGCCACCGCCGTACCGCTCGCTGTGGAACAGCATTTGCCGGACATATTCTCCGTTCTCGCCTTCGAAATTCGCATCAAGATGGTTCGTCAGTTCTTCATAGGTGAGCCGACCTTCCTTGTCGACGCGCTGCTCGCAGGCCGCAAAGCTGTCCGCCGCTACGGCGAGGCCGGCCCCGTCGATGCACATGTTGTAATAGTTCGCTCCGCCATCCGTGATATTGACGCCTTTTTCTATGAGACCGTGCTGGAACAGATTGAGAATCAGTTCCGGCTGGCTTTTGGTCTGATACGTGAGGTGATGGATGATTCCCCTGCCGGTGGCATCGACGGCTGTTTTCAAGTGCTTCTGATACTGCTCCCACAACGCATCGACGCTCGGCCTGGTCTTGTCGGCATTGGCCATCATTTCCTGATATGCCACCTGGAACACCATGGCGAGGTTGACCTTCACCGTGTCGTTCATCGTGTATTCCATGCCCGGTATGCACATCCAGTGGCAACCTGCAGCGACGCGCTTGCGTG
>JAAYQW010000084.1 GCA_012519115.1 Spirochaetales bacterium | reverse complement strand
TGTCTCCTTAGAATAAATGTGTTTTTAAAGTCTAAAGAGTTTGGGTAGGAGTGGCAAATTTCAATCCGTTGTTAACTGGAAAGAATCAACCCGGCATTATGTGGAAAAATTTGACCCGGCGCTAATAAATTCGCAAAACGTCTAGAAGGTTTGACGGTTGCACAAGCTCTTAGCAAGTATAAGATGTATCAAGGAGTTATTGTTGAAGATAGTTCTAATATTGGAGAGAAAGAATATTCGGGGAAAGGTAGCTTCGGTCAATATTTAGAAGAGGTGTTTTTTGGAATAACAAATAACTCAGAATCAAAACCTGATTTTATCGACGCTGGATTAGAGCTAAAAACCGCACCTTTGAAGGAATTAAAGAATGGAGAATTGGCTGTAAAGGAGAGAATTGTTCTAGGAATTATAAACTTTGATTCAATCATCGAAGAAACCTTTGAAAAGTCCCACTTCTTGGAAAAGAATCTCCATATTTTATTAGTGTTTTATGTTTATGATAAGCTGGCAGCATTAGAAAATATTCAAGTTAATCTTGTTGATATATGGAACTGTGTTGAACAAGATGAAACACAGATAAAGAAAGACTGGGAAACAATTGTCGGAAAAATAAGACGAGGTAAGGCTCATGAAATCTCTGAGGGTGATACACTATATTTGGGTGCGTGCACCAAAGGTGCAACCAGAGCCACTTCTCAGGTACCTCAACCGTTCTCAGATATTCTTGCTCACCGTAGAGCTTTCAGCTTCAAGATTCAATATGTTCGATATATTTATCAATCATTAATGGAAAAACGGCAAGCTTCTGTAAAAAGAAAAAAGATTGCTGATACGATTCGTATAACTCAAAATCGAACGGAAAGCATAGATCAGATTATAAAAGAAGCTTTCTGTCGACATAAGGGTAAGGATGCGTTTACGATTTGCAAAGACTTAGGATTACCATACAATCCAAAAGCAAAACACTTTTATGCCCAGATTGTAAAGAGAATTCTTGGAGCAGATGCTAATCAACGCCTTTACGAATTTGAAGCTGCTGGCATCCAAATTAAAACAGTTAGAATAGAAGTCAATGGGAAAAATAAAGAATCAATGTCATTTAAGCATATGCGTTACACGGAAATAGTAGAACAAGATTGGGAAGATAGCGATTTTTATGTAGATCTTACCAGCAAATTTCTATTTATCGTTTTTAGACGAAATCCTCAGAATGAGGGCTATTTTCTCGATGATGTTATTTTCTGGAATATGCCAGCCGAAGATTTAGAAGAAGCCCGAAAGGTTTGGATTGACACCCAGCAGAAAATCCAAGCGGGGAATTACAATAGCTTTGTGAAGATAAAGGATGATAGAATCGTTCATGTCAGACCGCATGCTCGAAATGCAGCTGATAAAATAATTACACCCCAAAAGACAATGGAGTTAAAGAGAAGCTTTTGGCTAAATCGAGATTATATACTGAACATCGTTGAGAATAAGTCGTATTTAACCTAAATATTTAAGCTCCGGTGTGCTTATTATTGATACAAGTCTACTGAAGTTCTTAAGCTGGTTTAATGATTTTTCCGAGTCAAAATTATAATTGTCTGTTCGAATCTTGAACCCTTAAAGAGTCAAACCCATATCCTTTTCAAACTCCAAGATTCTATCGCCCATGATTTCTATCAGGCCAACCACAAGAGCATTGCCCATGCAGAAATAGCGCATTCTCAGAGGCATTCCGGTATTTGTCCAATCAGGTTCAAATCCATCCAACTTTTCACACTCTCTTGGTGTCAGCAACCTGAGACGCTGAGTCTGAGGATCCAGAATCACGTGTGTCGAGCGATTCTTGGAGGATTCCGATGTCAACATTGTTCTGCTAGGCTGGTCCAACGGGTCAGGAAATGGAATCGCCCCCTCCGTATATTGATAGTCAAAGCCTTCTCGGGTTCTTCTGGTTTCTCTTTTCGCTCCCTTCATGTAAATCCATTTTTCAAGATCTTCTTCTTTGATATAGAAAGATTCATCGACGTTCTTTTCGATAATATCCCCCAGTGTTACGCCACCTTCAGCTACTTGAGGTTTTACCATTGCATGGTGGGCTACATACCCTATGCTATAACCGGCATTTCCAAATAGATGATGGAACTCATTGGTAATCTTCACCAAGTCCGTTGAAATTTCCACGCTGTTGGATTGGGCGTAGTCTTCAACGGAGAATGACGGAGCAAAGAAACCATTCTTCGTAAGAACGCCTTTAACGTCTGACTCGTACAGAATTTTTTGATTGTTGTTCACTAAACTTGCGAATATAAACGTTCGTCTCCGTTTTTGCGGGAATCCATAATCCGCCGCATTGATTATTCGCCATTCAACTACATATCCCAAAGAATTCAGGCATGACAGAATGATGGCAAAATCTCGTCCACGCTGTTTTGCAGGAGATTTGACGAGTCTGTCAACATTTTCAAGAAGGACAAATTGTGGACGTTTCGCTTCCAGTATTCTGTTGATTTCCCACCATAAGACGCCTTTCTTTCCTTTAATGCCTTGAGCTAGGGTAGCGGCAACCGAATAATCCTGGCAGGGAAATCCTCCGACAATCAGCTTGTGGTCCGGGATATCACTTGCGTCTACGGTGGCGACATCCTGATTGGTGTGAACTCCACTTGAAAAATGGGATACGTAGCAATCGAATGCCCACTGATTCTTTCTACCTGGTTCCCATTGATTCGCATACACGACGTTCCATTTCCCACCGGCTTCAAGGCCTACTCTGAATCCACCCACACCTGCGAACAGCTCAACTACATCATATTTTGTTGACATTAAATCCAATCCCATTCCTTATGAAGCATCATGCATCAATTATATCGTATAATACGAAATCGATCAACCTAATGTTAATAGACTTCGGTTTGCCAAGGAACCAAAGCCATTGGAGTGAAATAAGATCCTTAAATCCACTGGTTATAAGTTACAACGGAAATGATTGTAGGATTGCAAATGAAAGGCGACGTTGGAAAACCATCTATGAAAGATTGTACAATCCTTTGGCTGACCATATATCATCAACACCGAGCCGGATGAAGCAATAGGTTCTCCCACTTACATTTGTATTAAGAAAATGGAAATCATCATGATATTATTTATTTGGGGGACTACCTGAAAGATATATATAGATAAAACCGGAAGAGGTTTGGTGGTTTTTCTTGACTATAGTGAAAATGGAGAAGATTGTTTAACACTCAGTCTTCGGGGGGATTCGAATGGCAAAGAAGAAAAAGAGACCCATGACCAGAAGCGAAACCATGGCGAGGATAAAAGGTAAAAACACCAAACCAGAAGTATATTTGCGAAAACTTTTATGGCATGAAGGGTTCCGATACAGAATACATCATAAGGCGCTACCGGGAAGTCCCGATATTTATCTCGCAAAATACAAAACCGCAATATTTGTCAACGGATGTTTTTGGCATATGCACGAAAACTGTAAACACTCAACGATTCCAAAAACTAACCAGAATTTTTGGAAAGAGAAATTTGCAAGAAATGTCGCGAGAGATTGCAGAAACCACAAAGCGTTATTGGATATGGGAATCAATGTGATAGTGGTATGGGGTTGTGAGATTGAAGAAATGAGAAAAGTCGAACAATACAAAGAGGATATGCTGTCGTTTATAAAAGAGTCTATAATGGGAAATCTTGGGCTTACATAAGGTTTCCCTATTGGTACTATCTTTAAAAATCAGTGAGTACAGGATTTTAAGTGATAAGTTCACGAAGTTAAATGTTCCTGAGTGGTGTGCGACTAGGTTAAATTCTGGTTTTAGGATTAGAGCATTTTATCTGCATTTGAAAAGATTGACACTTTTGCAGGAATAGAATCTCCTGGAAGTATTTATAGGCAGCGTTAAGACTGATAGACGGGATGAGTTATATGGCTATGGGCTGAGAATAGCGGTCTGTTAAGTCCGTTTCCGTCGCTAATGATTACTTGACTGCTCAACGAGTAATAATAGATATTGGTCAATTTCTTCGTATGATGTCCTCTCTTCCCCCGGTGTATGTATAAATGACTACTTTAAGGGAGCCTTACACAATTCGCATATATGAATTGTTAGCTCCATGTTGTTTCCCATAATCACAAGCGTGATGGCCAAAACGATAAGCATGTAAGTAGGTTTGTGTTGTTTCATGTTATCCTCCACCTTGGAAGGGCGGAGAGTCGGGATATCGCTTTCTTCTCTTTCTTTTTTACCCTGTTTGAGGTAGATTGCTTATTCAGATGTTGGCAGTGCTGAAAATCCTCATGTTGTTGCTCGTCGGAGGAATCTCGATCCTCAACCGCTTCTATATCGGAGTGGGACTTTATTACTCGATGATCCTTCTGCTTATCGTGGTGGCCCTGTTGTATTGGCGCCTGGCGTTCCATCTTTCAGTGAAAGAGACCAAAATCATCGATCCGATTCGTCTTACCCGCTCATCATCGAAAATCACCGAAGAGGAGCTCGTCAAAGGACGGATCGTTTTCACTGAAGACACCTTCTACTTCTTTGTCAAAGAGAAGGGGCGGGTAGTGAAAGATCTGGCCATCCCTCTCGATCACATTCTCGATTTATCAACGGATTCAATTGTCGAATCGAAAAAAGCTCTCGTGATAACCACCTCTGACGCTTCCTACGCGTTCACGATGAGCAAGGATACCCTGTTCGAGCTACCTCAAACGGGGAATATGATTGACCGATAGGCTGTGTTACCTTCCTCGCAGGGGGAAGAGATGAAACACGCAGCGACACTATTGATCCTTATATGCATCGGAACAAGTCTGGTCCTCTTCACCGCAGGAATCGTGTATGCGTGCATGCCGACGACGGTCTTCTGGGGGAAAGTCTCCGCCGCCGCGGCGATCGCCGTGGCAGCGGGAATCGTCAGTGAAACGGTGATGGCGATCTGGCGGTACTACCAGTTCGGCGGGGATTCCGATGAAGCGTTCGGCGAGTGGCTCAAAGGGGTTACGACCGAACCCGAGCTCTCCTACGCGTTGACCGCCAGCGTGATGGCGGTTGGCAATACCTTGAAAAGGGGACCGGTCGTGACGGGAATTCTCATCTGCGTCTTCGCCATCTACAACGTGATCGACATCGTGAAACCGATGCTCAAACAGTATAATTTCAACGTCTGAGCCACCTCGCTTCCTCCTCAATGTTGATGAGGTCCGCACTTTGTGTGATACTGAATCAACCTGAGGAGGAAGATTCATGGTTACCCGGTTGAAAGAAGATATTCTTACGCGGTTTCTCCGCTACGTCCAAGTCGATACGATGAGCGATGATCGAGTCGTCGACTCGAAACGTCCCTCCACCGACGGGCAGTGGAATCTTTTGAAGATGCTCGCTTCCGAGCTCACCGAGCTCGGAGTCGATGATGTGCATATCGATGAGAAAGGAATCGTCATCGCGAAGATTCCCTCCAATATTGAGCGGGAGGCGCCGGTCGTCGGATTCATGGCTCACGTCGACACTGCCGATGACGTGCCGGGAAACGGAGTGAAACCCCGGGTGATCGAGAAGTATGGCGGAGGGGACATCCCGCTGAACGAAGAATACTCGATCGTCGCGGATGAAAACCCGGAACTCTCCAACTATATTGGGGAGACGCTCGTCGTGACCGATGGAACGACGCTTCTCGGCAGTGACGATAAGGCGGGAATCGCCGAGATTATGAGCGCGGTACGCTATGTCATGGAACACCCCGAGTTCAAACACGGCGGGATAGACATCATCTTCACCAGCGATGAGGAAACCGGCTCCGGAATGGACGGATTTCCCTACGAGAAAATCGATTGCGAATATTGCTACACGGTCGACGGCGGCAAACGCTTTGAGATCCAAAGCGAATGCTTCAACGCCGCGACGGCGAAGGTCGGTTTCGAAGGGGTGAGCTACCACCTCGGAGCGGCTCGAGGGCGGATGATCAACGCCGTCACGATGGCGAGTGCGTTCATCAACGCCCTCCCGCAGGCGGAGAGCCCGGAGGCGACCGACGGGCGATACGGCTACTACTGCGCCCACACGATCGAAGGTTCGGCTCAACACGTCGATCTCACCGTGTATCTTCGGGACTTCGATCTTGACAACCTCGATCGCCGGATCGATGTCCTGAAGCGTCTTGCCCACACCATCGAAGGGCTCTATCCCGGGGGGAAGGTGGATCTTCAGGCGAAGCATCTCTACTACAACATGGCTCGGACAGCCGAAGACAAGCCGATCGCCATGAACATCCTTTTTGCCGCGGGAAAGGCGTTGGACTTTGAATTGAAGAACGAAGTGATTCGCGGAGGGACGGATGGATCGCGGATGGCGAACGAAGCGGGGATTCCCTGTCCGAATATCTTCACCGGCGGGCACAACCATCACTCCCGCTTCGAATGGGCGGCCCTTCCGGCCATGGTCGATTCAGCACGGCTCATCCTGAAGATTATCGAACTCGGAGCGGCGTCGTGAAACGAATCGGAGTCCTGATGCTTCTTCTCCTTGCGTCTTCGCCGATCTTTTCAGCGATCCGGCTGCAAAGCGGGCCGACGATTCCTCTTGTGCTGATCGAGCATGTGGAAGACGCCCTCAGCTCGGTGATGAGGCCTCGCCTCACAGAGGATCAGACGCTGAACGCCTTCCTTGAAGAGGAGGAGGACCGCTATCGGTTGACGGTTGAAGTTGAAGACCGGCATCTGGTGATTCCGATTCCCTTCTCATGGGAGACGGAGAAAAGCTATCTTTCCGATTCCCTGGTCTACGATGGCCTGGTCTTGCTTGACGATCTTCCTTCAATGATGATCGATTTCATCTCGAAGACGAGCGTTCTTTCCGAGAGCTCCGATCCTTCGGTCCGGGTCGGCGACCGCTTCTGGGCGATCGACGCCCGGGGAAACAAAGTCGGTCTGCTTGGCGTCCGACGAGTCGACGATCGCCGGCTTCTCTTGCAGCAAGAGGGCGGAAAGGCTCTTCAAGTGGGATTAGGGCTGATCAAAGGACCGAAGATTCCGGTGCATCTCGCTTCGAGCATCGACGCTCAAGGAGTCTTCGGATTCCATGCGGGCGCCCATATTCCGCTCAGGATATATCCATTCTCACTCTCCGTTGAAGGAGGAATTTTGGGCGGCAGGGAGTTTTCTCTCGGAGCAGGGATACGGGCCCGGGTAAGCTTTTCCCAGCTCTTCGGAACCGGTTGGGCTCCTTGGCGGGCTCTGAGTTTCAGTGCCGGCGTTCTGGGAGGAGGAATCTATTCGCTTTCAAATGGATGGGGGCTTTCCGTCCAGGGAACTTTTCTTCTTGAATATGCTCTTGGCCGCTGGATCATCTTCGGAGGAGGGGGAGAGCGGGTGCGCGTATTCGGATCCTCCTTGCGTGATGGACTGTTCTTTACCGCAGGAACGGCGTACACTTTCTAGCATATGAAGAAGCTGCTTCTCCTGGCGATCCTCATTCCTCTTCTGCTCGTCTCTTGCCGCTCGGCAAAAGACCTTCAGGGATCCGGCGTCCCTTCCTGGACAAGCGCCTCTGGAGGAAGGGCGAATCAGGTGTTCTTCTTCGGTGAGGGCACCGGTCTCGATCCCTATCACACCCTCTTCAAGAACCTTGAAGAATCGATCGGCTTCGACCTCGATCCGGGATATCTGACCGAACTCGTCGAGCGGGGGCGGATAGACGATCTCGGTTTGGTGATCACCAACCGATACCGGAAAGGGGATGAGATCTTTCTCCAGGCACGGGCAAGCGAAGAGGCGATCGATCGCTTGCGGACAGAGCTGAGCCGGCAGCGGCAAGCTCGAGTCGAGCGGATCGAGACGCTGCTCCGCGAAGCGAACCTCGCGTACAAGGCCAATAACGATACGACGACGATCGCCCGATACCTTGAGGCGGCGGCGGTCGCTTCAAGCGGTCCGGTCGGAGAGAAGGACTATGAAACGGAAGTTCTGGTCGCCGAGGCGATCCGATACATCGAGCCGCTGCAGCTTGTGTTGACTCGAAGCGAAAGTTCATACGCCCGAACGATCGTTACGCTTCGAAGGCGGACGCGGCTGTTGGCTCCACGAGTGCTGCATGCCCCGATTTCCGCTACGTTTGAAGCATACAACGCCCTTGGCGCACTCTATGAGGACACCCTCTTCTTCAACAGCCATGAGACGGGGCAGCTGCACTTCAGCCCGTTGAACGCGGCGATGAAGAACGAGGGGATCATCACCTTCGCGTTGAACCTTGAGATTCCTCCGTTGCCCGAAGCTCTTGCAGTTCAGGTCGAGGAAGCGGTGAAGAAGGTTTCCGTCGAGTTCCCGTACTCCCTTTCCGACGCGCTCGGATCGGAGATCGGGCTTTCGCTTGAGGAGTATTCGATCAGCGGAGGTCGTCTGCCTACCGCCCATGCCAAAACCGCCTTCAGCGAAAGCTCGAAACGGGATGAGATTCCCCTTGTCGAACTGACGTTGGAGCGCGCCGGGGAGGACGAGCTTGACGATCTGGTTCGCCAGATTCCAAAGAACATCCGCTACACCGTCATCGGTTCGGTGGGAGTGCTGAGCTTTGACAAAGCGCTGGATGATGAGATCGCCGTGGTCAGCGGCTCGTTCATCCTCTACGACTCGGTTCGCGCGGAAATCCTTTATCATTCTCAGGATATCGAGGCGGTAGGATGGGGTGCGACTCAGGAAGAAGCGGAAGCGATCGGGTTTGAGCGCTTCGGCTCCATCGCCGAATACCTGCTTCGGACCGTTCTGATGGAGCTGCGCTAGAGTAGAAGCATTCTTTTATGCTATAGTCTTGGCATGACGTTACGCGAGATTTTAGAGCTTACCGAAGCAACACTTGTTTGTGGAAGTCACCATACAGAAGATACGATCACCTATGGGTTTGCAAGTGACTTGATGAGCGATGTGCTCACCATCTTGGAAGACAATATCATCATGATCACCGGTCTTTCGAGCGTGCAGGCAATTCGAACCGCCGAGATGAGCGATATTCGCAACATCCTCCTTGTGAGAAACAAGAAGCCCAGCGATGCGATGATTGAAATCGCCGAAGAGCTGGGCATCAGCATCTCCTCCACTCCGTACTCCCTCTTTCGGGCAAGCGGGGTCCTCTACGGCGCCGGGCTGAAACCCGTCTATTAAAGAGGCAGGCGTCGGCTTTCCACGTTGAGCAGCTTCAGCTTCTTCGCTTCTTTGCCGAGCAGTTCGCCGCTTGCAAGGACGACCAGACTGCTGCCATCCCTCCGTGCCTGATCAAGGAGCGCTTTCGCTCCTTCGTTGAGGGCTTCCCCGGTGAGCTCGAGGAGTTGGGTCCGCCGCATCAGGCGGAATTCGTCGGTGATCGAGTAGAGGATTCGTCGGAACCCAAGAAGCGCATCCTGGTCGGGTGAAAGCGGCCGCAGTTCTCGCCCCACGATGAAGATCGTGCCGTCTTCAATCTCTTTTTCAGTGAAGACTCTGGTTGCTGCTTCCTCCAAAATGGCCTGCAGATCGGTAACCGTCCCTGCGATCCTCGGATCCCGATAGGTGGAAAGGATGAACGTCTCTTCCGCCACATCGGCACTGGCGGAAACTCCGTACGCCCCGCCTTGACCTCGGATCAGCTCCCAGAGGGTTCCGGTGGTGAGGATCTGCCCCAGAAGGACTTGAGCGGACTGGAGCTCGCTTCCCCGCTTGGCGGTGCGAAACGCCCAGGCGCTGTAGCTGACCGTCGACGGCAGCTTGAAGAGATCGACGTTCGGGTTCGCGGTCGGTCCGACCTTGTCATAGCTTCTGGACTCTTTGTTCAGCGGACCATGATCTTCGAACCCGTTGATGAACATCTCGAAGCTCTGTATCGCATCTTCCAGCAACGGCTCCTCGCAACTTACGTGGGTGACGAGCCTTCGGCGATTAGCCAACGTCGTCTGCAGGGTCTTGAGCCGCTCTCCGAGCGTGTCGGTTTCGAGTTCGATGAGATGAAACCATTGGGAAAGCCCGCCGATCAGCTCGGCGTCCCATGCCACTTCACTGAAGGTCCGGGTGGCATAGCTCGAGGCGAAATTCGTCGCGCCGTAGGTGACGACCTCGCTGAACTCGCTCTTGTAGTTGTTGAGGACGAAACGAAGCTGCTTCCTGTCATCCACGTTCGCTCCGATGAGGAGCTCCCGGACAAAACGCAACGCCTCATCGAAATCCTCGGCGAGGGTCTTGATTCGAACGATCAGAAGATGAACCGCCTCTCCTTCAAGGGATGTTCCCAATTCGGGAAAGATGGAAAACCCGCCGGTCAGCCGTTTGAGCGTCTGCGCTACCGTCTCATATGGCATCTCGCCAAGACCGGTCGTTTGGATCATGCGGGTGTAAAGGTTGAGAAGGAGCATCTCCTCTTCGCCAAGATCATCGATTTTAAAGGCGATGTCGGCGTAGATGATCTTGTTGGTGGCGATCTTTCGGATCCAGAGCTCCCGGCCGGCGATGATCTTGAGGTCATGATCGTTCGGTCTGATCTCTTTCGGCAGATCTTCCAATCGGAGGAATGGTACCTTGCCAAGATCGTCTTCGCTGTCCCGCTCATCCTCGAATGCGATGAAGCGCTTGTTCCGCTCGACGATCTCCTTGATCCCTTTCCTGCCCAGCTGCTCGATGGCAAGGAGGGCGTTTTGGGAGATTGCGGCGTTTTGGCGTTTCTGATGCTCTCCATCCGGTTTCACCGTGACAAGCGCCCGGTGGGGATTGCCAAGAAGGTGCTCTTCGATCCAATCTTCAAAAAAGCGGGGGTTCCGCTTCAGGTGTCTCTCCAGCTCGTTGAGGGTCGGAACCAGCTGGATCGTTTCCGAGGGCGACCTGTCGACCATCCACGCCCGGGTGGCCCGGGTCAAAGCCCTCAGACCGGTGGGAATTCCGCCGGGGATCTCCAGCTGACTGAAACGGGTGCGCTTCAGCGACGCCCGGATGAGGTCGGGGTCGAGGCCGTCTTTGACGATCTTCTTCAAAGCGGAAAGAATTACGTTTTCTGCCGCTTCGCCGTCTTCGGGGTCGATCCCTTTGAAACCGACGATGAAGGGCATCTGTCTGAACTCGGCGCTCATTCCGCTCTCAGGCGAGATATCCAGGGAAAGGTTCGAATCGATGATCGCTTTGTAAAGGGGCGCGGCGGGGTTGCCGAGCAGAATATCCACCAAGGTGGAGAGCGTCATCACCGAAAGGGAGTCGTCATTCTCCGTGGTCGCCCAGGAAAGGATGATCGATGCGTTTTTCACCTCTTCATTGCCTTCCTCCATCGGACTTGTGAAGGTGACCAACCGTTCGCGATCCCATCGCTCGGCAAGCGGGACGATCGAGTCGACCTCGAGCATTCCTCTGGTCCGAAGGTAGCGTTCATCCAGATATGCCAGCTTTTCCCCGACCTCCATCTTTCCGAACAGGAACAGCTTCGCGTTCGAAGGGTGGTAGTACCGGCTGTAGAAGGAGAGGAACTCCCGGTAGGTGAGATTGATGATCGCCTCGGGATCTCCCCCGGACTCGAAGGAGTAGGGATTGTCCGGAAAGAGCGTCCGCACCGCAAAGCGGCTGACGATCGCATCATGATCGGCGCTGACTCCCAGCATCTCATTGAAGACGACCCCTTCGTAGTGACATCCATCTTCGTCGCAGACGAGGCGCACGCCCTCCCGCCAGAACGTCTCCTCGCGGAGCAGGGGAGCGAAGACGGCATCGGTGTAGACGTCAAAGAGGTTGTCAAAATCCTTCTTCAGGGGACTGGCCGCCGGATATACGGTCCGGTCGGGATAGGTGAGCGCGTTCATGAACGTATTGGCGCTGCCTTTGAGCAGCGTCATGAACGGATCGTGCACCGGATAGCGCTCCGATCCCGCCAGGAGGCAGTGTTCAATGATGTGAGCCACGCCGGAATCGTTCGAGGGAAGGGTCCGAAAAAGGTAGCCGAAGAAGCGCTCGGGGTCTTCATTGACCACCTGGTAGACTTCCATCTTCGTTTCAATATGCCGGAAGAGATACCCGGTTCCCCGGTATTCCTCCAAGGGGGCGATCTCTTCCACGATAAATCCATAAAGCTCGTCGCCTACGGCGAGCTGTCGTTCAGCCATGGGATGAACCTCCGTTAAGGGACACTAACACGACTCAAATCGATTGACAAGAGATATGTTGGGTCCTACCGTTGGGGTATGTACTATATAGGAGCTCATACCTCGATCGCCGGCGGGCTGGAAAACGCCCTCTTGGAGGCTCAACGTCTGAACGCGACGGGACTCGGGATGTTCACGAAGAATCAGCGAAGATGGGACGCCAAACCGATCGAAGCGGACGAGGCGGATCGCTTTACGAAGGTATTGCAGGAAACCGGCTTCAAACCAGATCGGATCCTGATTCACGGCAGTTACCTGATCAATCTCGGCAACCCCGACAGGGAGAAGCAACGACGATCGATCGGGGCGATCGCCGATGAACTCAGGCGCGCCGAACGGCTGGGTTTGAAGCTGGTGAACACTCACCCCGGCTCCACGCTGGGTCTCGTCTCCAAAGAGGAGGGGATGAAGATCGTCGGGCGAGGGATCGATGAAGCGCTCGACCGGAGCGAGAGCGCGGTCCTCGTCATCGAGAACACCTCCGGCAGCGGTTCGAACCTCGGTTCGACGATCGAGGAGCTCGCCGGCATCTTCGAAGCGACGAGGAATCATGCCCGCCTGGGGTTCTGTCTCGATACGTGCCACGCCCATGTCGCCGGCTACGACCTTGCCACGATCGAGGGGTTCGAGGCTGTGATCGCGCGGTTCGACCGGCTCATCGGGCTTGAATATCTTCGAGGGCTTCACCTCAACGATGCGTTGAGTGAAAGCGGCAGCAGACGCGACCGTCATGCAAGCTTGGGCGAAGGGACGATCGGATGGCCGACGTTCGAATACATCGTTCAGGATTGCCGCTTCAAGAGGATCCCGCTGGTGCTGGAAACACCCGATCCCTCCATCTGGGCCGATGAGATTGCTCATCTGCACGCTTTGACTTTCAAAAACCGGACGTGCGAAGTATACTGGCCGAAGAGGAGGGACGAATGCAGTATTTAGGTGCAGTGGACCAAGGGACGACAAGTACCCGTTTCATCATCTTCGACCGGGGGGGTGCGATTGTTGCGTCCCACCAGCTTGAGCACACTCAGATATTTCCCCGGCCGGGATGGGTCGAGCACGACCCGATGGAAATCTGGGCCAACACGCAGCGGTGCATCACCGAGGCCCTGAAAAAAGCCCGCTTGAGGGGCAGAGATTTTTCCGGAATCGGAATCACCAACCAGCGCGAGACGATCGTGGCGTGGGAGAAGGAGAGTGGAAAGGTCTATCATAATGCGATCGTCTGGCAAGATCTTCGAACCAGCGCATATATCGAGGAGCTGAAGGACAGTCCGCAAGGCCCGATCATCGAAGAGAAAACCGGACTGGTCCTCAGTCCCTATTTCGGCGGATCGAAGATCGCCTGGCTTTTAGAACATGTCGACGGATTGCGGGAGGATGCCGAATCGGGCAAAGCGGTCTTCGGAACGATCGATTCCTGGCTTGCCTACCAGTTTTCCGGCAAAACCCTCCACATCACCGATGCCAGCAACGCTTCCCGCTATCTGCTGATGAACATAGAAACCCTTTCCTGGGATGATGAACTGCTTGAAATCTTTTCCATCCCGAAAGGTTCGTTGCCGATGATCGTGCCTTCCAGCGGAATGGTGTACGGCCATACCGCCAAAGACGGTCCGTTCGGATCGGAAGTTCCGATCGCCGGAATTCTCGGTGATCAGCAAGCAGCCCTCTTCGGCCAAGCGTGCTTCAAGCCCGGGATGGGCAAATCGACATACGGCACGGGATGCTTCCTGCTGGTCAATACGGGCTTCAGTCTTCCCCGATCACGGAACGGCCTGCTTACCACCGTCGCGTACAGGATCGGAGACGAAAAGCCGGTGTACGCGCTTGAAGGCTCGGTAGCCGTGGCCGGTTCCCTTGTCCAGTGGGCGCGCGACAACCTGAAACTGGTCGAAAGCGCCCAGCAGCTGGACCGTGAAGCGCTGACCGTGACGGACTCGGGCGGAGTCTACGTGGTTCCCGCGTTCAGCGGATTGTTCGCTCCTTATTGGCGGAGCGATGCCCGGGGAGTGATCGCCGGCTTGACCGCGTTCGTCACCAAGGCGCACCTCTGCCGGGCGATCTTGGAGTCCACGGCGTTTCAGGCGTATGATATCTTCAAAGCGATGGAAAGCGACAGCGGCATCAAGACGACGGAGCTGAAAGTCGACGGAGGGATGACGAACAGTGAACCGCTGATGGAGTTCCAGGCGGATCTCCTGGGCGTGCCGGTCATCCGGCCCCAAGTCGTCGAGACCACCGCCTTGGGCGCCGCGTTCGCAGCCGGACTGTCGGTCGGCGTGTATAAGGATCTCGATGAGCTCGCTTCCTACTGGAAAGAAAGGAAGCGATGGGAATCGGCGATGGATGATGAAACCCGGGATGAAAAAGTCCGATTCTGGAAAAAGGCGGTCGAACGAACGCTTGAGTGGGTGTAAGAAAGGAGCAGTCTAGATGTTCACCGATATCATTCAGGGCACCCTCGCATTTCTCCGACCTGCGGTGCAGGTTGGAGTGCTTGCATGGGTGTTCTATCGCTTCTACACGGCGATCGCCCAGACCAAAGCTCTTGCGTTGATCCGGATCGTGATCATCCTCTTCTCCGTCTATGCGCTGAGCTTCCTGTTCAAGCTGGATGTGCTTTTGTGGTTCTATCGGTATATCACCGTTCCGACGACGATTCTGCTCTGTGTGGTCTACCAGGCGGAACTCAGGCGGGCGTTCAGCCAGCTGTGGAGCGGTGGCGGCCGGCTGTTTCGGCTCGGAACCCAGACGACGAGCAGCGACCAGATCGATTCGATCCTCAATGCGTGCAACGTGCTGGTGAACAAACAGCGCGGAGCGCTGATCGTCTTTCCCCGAAGACTCCCGATTCGCCAGATCATCGAAAGCGGAACCCGTCTCAATGCGGACCTTTCTTCCTCATTGATTCTCACCGTGTTCGATCATGACACGCCGCTCCACGACGGAGCGATGGTGATCCAGGGCGGAAAGATTCTCGCCGCCGGGTGCTATTTGCCGTTGAGCGAACAGACGGACATCAAGAGATCGTTCGGAACTCGGCACCGGGCGGCCCTCGGCCTTGCCGAAGAGAGCGATGCGGTCGTGCTGATCGTCAGCGAGGAGACCGGAGCGCTCAGCCTGACCTACAACGCGAACCTCTACTATGATCTTTCGATTCCGACGGTCAAGCGGATGCTCCTGGCGCTCTTCAGTTATCACGACATCACCCCGGAAGAGGCAATGAAGGAGGCGGGAAGTGACGAGGTTGAATAAGTATCTTCAGAGGTTCTTGGTGAACTGGCCCGCAAAAGTTCTTTCATTGCTTCTCGCGCTGGTGGTCTATGCATTCATCCATTACTCGTCGATCGGCGCCCGCAGCGTGACGATTCCCATAACGGTGCTGCTTCCCGGGCAGATGGAGGCGCAATCCCTCGTGCCGGCGTCGATCGATGTGGAGATCCGAGGCAATGAGCACATCATCTATCTGATCAATCCCGATTCGATCGCCGCCGTCGCTGATTTCTCCAAGGTTGACAAAGAGGGGATCTCAGCGGCGAATGTGCGTCTCTCCTATGAAAAAGAGGTGTTTGAGCGAGGAGAAATCACCCTCAAAGCGTCCCCGAGCTCCGTTCGGGTGCTCTTTGGCCCAAGGAGCGACCCTTGATCGGAATCGATGTCGTGGCGATCAAGCGGATCGAAGGGTTGAGCGAGCACGCCAGGAAGCGGATCTTTCATCCCGATGAATTGGCCCTCGCTGAGAAGAACCCCCGTCCTGCGGAGTTTCTCGCCGGTCGCTTCGCGGTGAAAGAGGCGTTTTTCAAGGCGGTCGGAGAGGGGATGAAAACCCTCTCCACCCAGGATGTGTGGACCACGAGGGGCGAGGATGGAAGACCGATCATCAACCTCTCTTCGAGGGCGCAGGCCCTCGCCGGAAAGCGGACGGTCGTTCTGTCGATTTCCCATGACGATCCGGTGGCCGTCGCGGTCGTCCTGATCACGGGAGGAAACGATGGCGCGATCTGATTGGCGAAGACCCGCCCTTCGGACGATCGAGAAGGGTAGACGACGGATCAAACTGACCCTCTCCTATGACGGAACCCCCTACAGCGGGTGGTCATATCAATCCAACGCTTCTTCGGTGGTCGGCGTGCTCCAGGAAACGATTCTGGCGATGATCGGTGAAGAGGTCGAGGTGATCGGCAGCGGCCGGACCGACAGCGGGGTCCATGCCGCCGCTCAGGTATGCCACTTCGATATCGCTCATCCTGCCATCGGCAGCAGCAAGTTCAAGCCGGCGCTGAACCGTCTGCTTCCCCGATCGATCCGGATTCTTCGCTCGGAGGAGGTCGACAGCTCCTTCCACGCCCGGTATACGACGATGGGGCGCACCTATCGCTATTATTTCAAACGGGAAGGGGATCTCCTCGGCTTCGATGAGAACCGGGTGGCGAAGCTGAAGGCATTTCCGCCCCTCAAGCTTCTTGACGGATATGCGAAGACGCTGATCGGGACCCATGACTTCACCACCTTCGCCGCGGCAACCGATGCAAGCGAAAGCAAGGTTCGGGATATCTATGAGTCCTATTGGAGGATCGAAGAGGACCGTTTCGGTCTCGAGCTGCTTACCTACACGATCAGCGGAAACGCCTTTCTGCATAAGATGGTCCGCTCGCTGACCGGTTCGATGATTCAGTTCGCCGAGCGGAAGATGAGCGTCGAAGAGTTTGTCGAAATCCTGGAAGCCAAGGATCGCAGTCGAGCGGGACGGACCGCTTCAGCGTGCGGTCTCTACCTGTACCGCATAACTTACGATGAAGAAGAGTATGCGTGGTTTGAGGAAGAGTACGGTGGGAATTGAAGATTCGATCAGAGCATTCGTGACAATCTGTGATGAAGCCGAGGCGCTCATCGCCGATCGGGAGATCGAGCCCACGCCCATCGGCGACCTTTCTCCGATCGTCGACCTCTTCATCGCTCCGAGCTTCGACCGGAATCGGGTCGATCGGATGAGTTTCAAGCATCTCGAAGAAGCGGTCAGGGGATGTTCACTGTGCCGGCTCGCTGAAACACGGATCAAGACGGTCTTCGGGACGGGGGTGATTTCACCGTCGCTGATGGTCATCGGCGAAGGCCCCGGGGCCGATGAGGATCTTCAAGGCGAAGCGTTCGTCGGTCGAGCGGGCAAGTACCTCGATGCGTGGCTCAATGCGATCGGTCTGAGCAGAACGACCGGAGTGTACATCACCAATATCGTCAAGTGCCGCCCGCCGAACAATCGCGATCCCCGGATCGACGAGGTTGCATCGTGCCTGCCATATCTTGCTCGCCAGATCCGGTTGCTCCAGCCCCAGGCGATCCTGTTGCTCGGCAGGGTCGCTGCAAACACTCTCTTGCAGAAAAACAGTTCCCTTTCAGCGCTGAGGGGGACATTCCATCGCTATGAAGGGATTCCCGTTCTCGTCACCTACCACCCCGCGGCGGTACTGCGCGACCTGAGCCTTAAGCGACCGGTGTGGGAGGATTTGAAGAAGCTCGCTTCGTTCCTGAACATCGCCCTGCCGGGGAGATCGTGATGGCCTTCTATGCTGATGTGCTGTTGGATCTTCCGTTGAAACAGCGCTTTACCTATCTCATTCCCGAAGAGCTTCAGGATGCGCTCCTGTTCGGCCGCAGGGCGGTCGTCCCCTTCGGAACCCGCGAATTGACCGGATACATCGTCGATGTCCGCGATGAAGATGATTCGTTGTTCGAGCTTAAGGAGCTCAAGCGAATGATCGACTCCGAACCGGTTTTTACTAATAAGACCGTCGAGCTTGCCCAGTGGATCAGCCGCTTCTACCTCTGCTCGGAAGGGGAGGCGATCTCCCTCATCATCCCCGGCGGCCGGCGGGATTCCGCCTATAGCGGTCTTGAGCAGGACGAAGAGTTCAGTTTCGGACGGATCGATCGATTGAGCGCCGAACAGGAGGCCGCCCTGTCGACGATTCTGAACTCCGATGAAACAATCTTCTACCTGCACGGAGTGACCGGCAGCGGAAAAAGCGAAGTCTATCTTCGGAGCGCCGAAGCGGTCATCGCCGAAGGGAAGGGGGTGATCTACCTCGTTCCCGAAATCACGCTGACCCACCAGCTCGCCGCTCTGGTGGCCGGACGCTTTGAAAACCGGGTCGCGATCCTCCATTCCGCCCTCACCCCCAGCCAACGGCTGAAACAATGGCGAAGAATCATCAAAGGGGAGGTGGATCTTGTGATCGGAGCTCGAAGCGCGGTGTTCGCTCCGGTTGAAAACCTTGGACTCATCATCATCGATGAAGAGCATGAGAACAGCTACAAAAGTGGGAACACCCCCCGCTATCACGCTCGCCAGGTCGCCCAGCACCGGATTCGGAAGGAGGGGGCTCGCCTGATCATGGGCAGCGCCACCCCCTCCCTGGAGGCATACTATCTGATGCACAAAACCAAGACGATCGTTCCGCTTTCCCTGACGAAGCGGGTGGCCGGGGGAGTGATGCCGAAGATCGAGGTGGTGAATCTCCTCGGGGAGAAGCGGACGATCAGCGAGCGCCTCGCCTGCTTGATGAAAGAAACGCTGAGGGCGAAGAAGCAGGTCATCCTGTTTCTGAATCGCCGAGGGTTCTCCTACTTCTTCCACTGTCAAAGCTGCGGGTTCGAACTGCGCTGCCCCCACTGTGACGTCTCGCTGACGTATCATAAACAGAGAGGAAAGCTCGCCTGCCACTACTGCGGGTATACCCGGCGGCCGATCACAAGCTGTCCTGAATGCAGTTCGCTTGATGTGGGCTACAGCGGATATGGGACCCAGATGGTGGAAGAGGAGGTGAGGAGTCTGTTCCCCTTTGCCCGCCTCGAGCGCCTCGATACCGATACCGCCCAAAAGAAAGGCCATATCCAATCGGTGCTGGAGCGCTTCAAGAACGGTGAGACGGATATCCTGCTGGGAACCCAGATGGTCGCCAAGGGATTGAACTTCCCCCACGTCGAACTGGTCGGAATCGTGTTGGCGGACAGCGGAATGCATATTCCCGATTTCAGGGCTCAGGAGCGGACGTTCAGCCTGCTTGTCCAGGTATCCGGCCGCGCGGGGCGATATACCGACAAAGGAAGGGTCGTCATTCAGACGTTCCATCCGACGAACCCGGCGATTGTGCACGCGCTGAGCGGAGATCTGACCTCGTTCTACGAAGGGGAGCTGACCGCCCGGAAGGAGACGAATTTTCCCCCCTATACCCGCCTGATCAACATAACGCTTCGGGGGCGAAATCGTGAGAAAGTGGCCGCTGAAGCGGAAAAGCTTGCCGCACTTTTCAGCCAGGCGACCAAGACGAAGGGACCCAGGCTGCTGGTCTCTTCCGAGTGTCCGATCGAGAAGATCGCCTCGAATTGGCGGTATCATCTTCTGATCGGCGGCGAAAGCGCCGCTCAGACCCACCATCTCGTTTCAACGGTTCTCGGCTCCTACACCCCTTCCGGCTCCGTCTATGTCGAAGTTGACATCGACCCGTTGTCTTTGATGTAGAGAAGCCTTGCTCGGAGCGAAGCGAGCGTCTTTGACGTTGACGCTCTACACGCCGCCTAGGTATTATGAAAGGACGATGTTGGATATATATACGTTGGGCGAAGAGATCCTTGCCGAGAAAGCCAAGCCCGTAAAGACATTCGACAGCACGCTCGCCCTGTTGGTCGATGCGATGTTCGAGACGATGGAAGAGGCGGACGGGGTGGGCCTCGCCGGTCCGCAAGTCGGTGTTTCCGAACGCCTGTTCGTCATCGATGTCCGAGATGGGAATCGATGGGTGTTCATCAACCCCGAAATCATCGCCACGAGCGAGGAATGCGCAACCGCCGAAGAGGGATGTCTTTCGATTCCCGGCATTTTCAGCGACGTTACCCGGGCCGCCCGGGTGACCGTGCAGGCTCAGGATGTGAAGGGCAGGCCGTTCACCGTGGAAGCGGAAGGACTCTTCGCCCGGGCGATTCAGCACGAACTCGATCACCTCAACGGAGTCCTCTTCATCGATCGCCTCGACAAGGAGGAACGCGGTCGGGCGGTACGGGCGTTCAACCGGCGAAACAGGAAGAGGAGAACTCGTGCATGAGGATTTTGTTTGCCGGCAGCAGTGAGATCGCGGTTCCCACCCTCAGGGCTATAGCGGCTCGCTTCGATGTCGGCGCGGTCTTGACGAATGAACCGAAGCCGGGCAAACGAGGCCGGACCTTGGTTCCAACCCCCGTCGAGGCCGCCGCCCGCGAACTCGGTCTTCCCGTCCTCCGATTCGACCGCCTCGGCAAAGCCGCCCGCGAGACCGTCGCCGCCTACGAATGCGACACGCTCCTGTGTTTTGCCTACGGGCGGATCTTCGGTCCGAAATTCCTGAGTCTTTTCAGTGGCGAAGCGTTGAACATCCATCCTTCGCTGTTGCCCGAGTTCAGGGGACCGACCCCGATTCAAGGCGCCATCTTGCATCAAAAAACGGAAAGCGGAATCTCTCTTCAGCGCCTTGACCTCAAGATGGACGAAGGCGACATCATGCTTACTAAACGTTTTTCCCTTTCCGGCGATGAAACCGCCGGGTCGCTCACCGAACATGTGATGGATGAAGCCGCTCTTCTCGCTGTCGAGGGGTTGAACCGCATTCAGGCGGGAACCGCCGTCTTTACTCCCCAAGCGGGGAATGTCACCTATACTCCGTTGCTCACGATGGATCATGCGCCTCTGGACTTTTCCAAGAACGCCAGATCGCTCCACGCTCAGATCCGGGCGTTGAATCCCTGGCCGAAAGCCCGATGCATCCATGAAGGGAGGAGCCTGATCATTTCCGGGGTTTGGGGGACGGTGGGCGAACTTGGATTTGAAGTGGTCGAACCGGGACGGGTGCTCGGCATCGATAAGGAAAAAGGCATCGGAATCGGGACGGGTCTGGGCATCTTGTGGGTAACAACGCTGCAGCTTGAAAAACGAAAGGAAATGGATTGGCGTTCGTTCATCAATGGAAACCGGCGTTTTATCGGTTCTCGACTGGAGTAGGTATGAAACGATTTGCCGCTCTTTTTGGCATCATGTTGCTGTCCGTTGCGTCGCTTGCCGCAGGGGAGCCGACCGTGGCATTGGTCCTCTCCGGAGGAGGTGCGCGGGGAATAGCCCATATCGCCGTCTTGGAAGCTCTCGAGGAAGCGGGGATTCCGATCGATCTGATCGTCGGTACATCGATCGGGTCGTTGATCGGAGGAATGTACAGCGTCGGCTACACCCCCAGCGAGATCCGCGAGCTTCTGTTCAATCTTGATATAATCGAGTTGTTCAGCGAGGCGGTGACCGAAAAGGGCGACACCCTCGACCATGCATTCGCTCCTGATCGGAACCACGTGTTCAATCTGCGCTTTTCCGGTTCGGCGATCGGCAAGAATCCGGCGTTGATCGGCGATCAGCGCATTTTGGAGCTTCTCGGATTCCTCTTCGCAAAATATCCGAGCCCCATCGATTTTGATGAGCTGCCGATCCCGTTCCGGGCGATTTCCGCGGATATCATCAGCGGGGACGAGATCATCCACGACTCCGGTTCTCTGGTCCGGGCTATCCGGGCGAGCATTTCGATTCCCCTTGTCTTCGCTCCGTTTCCCCTGGAGGATGGACGCCTGGCCGTTGACGGAGGGGCGGTGGACAATCTGCCGATCAACATCGCCCGGGCGCTGGGGGCGGATTATGTGATCGCCAGCGATCTCAACTTCTTCATCAACGAGGATAAAGCCAAAGCCGAAACGCTTTCGGGGGTGGTGGTGCATTCCCTTTCCTTGGTGATTCAGCGCAGCGCATCCGCCCAGCATGAAGCGGCCGATCTTCTGTTCACCAGCGATCTTCATGACATTTCCATCATGGATGCGTTCAAGCTGAAGGAGATCGATGAGCGGGGCAAAGAGGCGGTCGAGCGAAGCTTTGCTCAGCTTCAAGCGTTTCGCGATCGGCTTGAAACGGAGCGCGGACTCGTCACCTATGATCCGAAGCGGGTCGGCTCGTACGCCCAAAAGCCCGATCCGGTCATCCGCTCGGTCGCGATCGAGAATATCTCCTTGATGCCCAGGCAGCTTTTCTTCGATGAGTCGCTGTTCGACTTCATGATCGACGCTCCGTTGGACGAAAAACATGCTTCAGATCTGGCGCTCCGCCTGAGGCAGGTGCGAAAACAGCACTCCCTCGCCACCTTGAGCTATGAGATGAAGGAGGGGGGAACCCTCGGGATTCTCGCCCGAAGCTTCGGCCGGGCGGGAAACCACATCGCGATGGGCTTCGTGGCCGACATGGGGGTATCCAACACCCTCAACGATACCTACGTGTGGTATAAAGCCAACGCCTACCTCGATGCAGCGTTGATCCATGTCGGTCGAAACAACCTCTCGTATACGCTGGCAGCTTCCTTGGGCGAACTCACATCGGTCAATATCGGCTTGATCGTTTCATTGGAAAACCACTGGATCAGAGCGCTGATCGGGTACGGCTCCGGCTCGTTGACTCCTCAGGCCTCCGTGATCAACGCCGCCCGCTCCGCCCCCCTTGACCGGAGGATTCGAAGCGAGTTTTCGTACGGGTACACCATCGACAACCGAGTGTCCGTAGAGCTCGCGACCCGAGGAGATTTCATCTTCATCAATGATTCCGTCCTCGGCCAGCCCTTCATAGCCTACCCGCATGCCGAGCTTTCCTTCGTATATTCCACGCTGAAAAAAAGGTTGGCTCAGGAGGGCGTTCGAATCGAATCGTCCTTTGTCGGCGGCTACGACAGACGGTTCCTGTTCAGCGGGCGTTTTCGACTTCATCACCACATCCGACTCTCATTTTATGATACCCTCGGATACTTCGCTGAAGCCGCTCGTCTCGACGGACCGCGGGAATTGATGGAATCGTTCGGCGAAGTGGCCATCCCGGCCTACGCCCCGCACACCTTCAAGCGGGACATGATTCAAATCGGAGCCCACTATCAGCGTTACTTGTTCGATGTGTTCAGCTACCCTAGCTACGTCCGCTTCGATGTCGCCGGAGCCTGGTTCAATAAAGCGAATCCGATCGTCGAGGTGCTTCCCGCTCGGACTCGTTTCATGGACCTGGAATCGTTCGATCTTGGTTTCGGGGCGAGTTTCGGTGTTCAGACCGCCATCGGCGATCTCCTCTTCTCGCTCGGTGTTTCAATCGATGGCGCGTGGACCATCTCGGTGGGAATCTCTTGATGGCCGAGCGGTACACCACCTACAGCGGATATCTGCAGGAGCGATACGGCCGGGCGGTATATCGAATCGGAGTCGATGCCCGCTTCACCTGCCCGAATCGGGAAGGGGGCCTTGGCGGGTGCGTGTTTTGTGACGAGGTCGCTTCAAAGGCGGTCTATCAGGAAGGGGTGGGTGAAGGCGCCAAGGATCTTGAAGGACGAATACGTTCCGTCGCCGAGCAAATCGCCCGCGGCAAGGAATTCATCACCAGGCGATATGGAAGTGAACACTTCAGTCTGTATTACCAATCCCACACCAACACATACGATTCGATCGGGAACCTCAGGCGAATCTATCAAAGCGGATTGGATGAAGGACCATTCGTCGAGTTGATCGTCTCCACTCGCCCCGATTGCGTCACAAAAGAGATCGTCGAGCTTCTGGCTTCCTTTAAAGATCAGGTGCAGGCGGTCGTCGTCGAGCTCGGGCTTGAATCGAGTGATGAGCGATTGCTCGTCCGACTTGGACGAAATCATGATACCGAGTGTTATCGAAAGAGCGTCGAGCTGTTACGTTCGGCGGGAATCGGTGTTTATACACATATAATTATAATGCTGGGGCTTCCGAAAGAAGACTCTTCAACAGGAGTGAAGACCGCTCACCTTTTGAATGAAGTTGGAACGGATGCGGTGAAAATTCATGATCTTCACATCCTGCGTGACACTGTTCTGGAGGATTGGTATGAGAGCGGCGAGGTAACCGTCGCTTCGAGCGAACGACACCTCGCTTCGATTGTCACCTTTCTTCGGAATCTGGATCCCGGGATCGTCGTGGCGCGACTGATTTGCGAAACACCGCGAACCAGACGGGTGGCACCGAGATTTCCGACTCCCAAGCAACAAATCATCACCCGGCTTTCAGCGTTGCTGGAAGAGGGGGGATATCGCCAAGGAGATTTGCTTTGACAGGGCATAAGCTGGAAATAATTATTCGCCGAATCGGTACCGTGCTGATGATATTCGTGGTATGCTGTATAGGGCATTTCTCTTTTTCCCAACGGGCAGGAAGCATATCGCTTGATTGGGTGCCTTTTGGGGATAAGGGATTGCACCTCTTAGTGTATGCAGCCTACGGGTTTACCTCCTTTCTGGCGTTTTTTCGGGCACCTAAGGGGGAGATGGCCAAACGAAGAGATGGTTCGGTGGTCCATTTTTCAACGTGGGCATCAAAAGCGATTCTGCGGACGCTTGTCAGCGGAACGCTGTTGGGCGGCGTCATCGAACTGCTTCAACCCCTCGTGGGGCGACAGCGGGAGATGATGGATCTGGTTGCGAACGTCATGGGCCTGATCGTGGGCTTGGCGATCATCCTGCTGGTGGTCAAAACGATTGGGCGTATGCCTTGGTTTTTGATCGACAAGGAGGATGATGAGTATGAGCCTGGCGAAACGGATTGAAAAAGCGCTGATCGATGCGGCGCGAATTCTGAGCGAGCCGATTCACAAGCGAATCGAATGGGCGCGGGACGAGGAAAAGCGCCTTGACGGCAAGAGCGTCGGTTCGAAAGCGAGCATCGCCGTATTGGAAGCGATTCTTGAGAATCTGAGAATCAGCAAGAACGAGTGGATTCCGATGTGCCAGGACACCGGCATGTTCGATGTGTTCGTGGATGTCGGCAGATCCTATCCTCTTTCCCACGCCGAGATCGAAGAAGCTATTCTCACCGGGTGCGAAAAAGCGGCGAAAAACGGATATTTTCGGCCTTCGGTCGTGGAGGAACCGCTGTTTGGAAGAAAAAACACGAAAACCAATACCCCCCCGATCATCTGGTGGAGTCTTGTCGAAGGCAAGAATGTGGAGATCAATGTTCTTCTGAAAGGGTTTGGAAGCGAAAACACCTGTGCCACCCGGATGATGAATCCCACTGCCACCGAAGAGCAGATCGTCGCTGCGGTCGCCGATATCGTCACCCTTGCCGGCGGCAAGCCCTGTCCCCCGATTTTCATCGGAATCGGATTGGGTGGAACGATGGAGCGCGCCGCCTATCTCAGCAAGCGCGCGCTTTTGCGCGAGGTGGGCGTGCCGAACAGCGTCGAGCGGTATGCAAAACTTGAAGAGAAGATTCTTGCCGGGGTTCAAGCGACCGGCATAGGCGCCGGAGGTCTTGGAGGAAGGATCACCGCGTTGAACGTGGCTATAGAGTATGAACCTACCCATATCGCAGGCTTGCCGATGGGAGTTTCGATCAACTGTTGGGCGGACCGGATCGCCCGAGTCGTCTGGGAGGGCTGAATATGAAAAACCTACACCTTCCGATCGGTGAAGAAGATCTACGATCGCTTCGTGCGTATGATTCAGTGAGCTTTTCGGGCACGTTGTACGTCGGTCGCGACCAAGTGCATCAACGTTTGGTAAAACTTCTGGAAGAGGGGAAGCCCTTGCCGGTGGAGCTTGAGGGGCAGGCGATCTACTATATGGGGCCATCTCCCCCGCTGCCGGGGATGATCATGGGTTCCTGCGGTCCGACGACGAGCGCCCGAATGGATCCCTTTACTCCGCAGCTGCTTGGGAAAGGGCTGAAAGTCCTCATCGGAAAAGGCCCGAGATCTCAGGCAGTGCATGATGCTCTCAAAAAAGAGAAAGCGGTCTATGTTCAAGCGTTCGGCGGTTGCGGCGCTCTCTATGCCAAAACGATCGTCAGTGTCGAGAAGGTAGCATTCGAGGATCTGGGACCGGAGGCGCTCCTGCGCTTGGAAGTCAAGGATTTTCCCGTGATCGTCGCCATCGATTCCCATGGAGGATCTGTCTTCTGACGCGATTTGGGGGATTTTTCTGGATTTATCCCACCAAGTGCGGTACAGTTTCTTCGTACAGGTTGATTACCGCCCATCCTCTTGGGGTGAAGGGTCGGCGGTGATCAAGGTATTTGTGTCCGTACGATGGAAAGGATTCAGAGTGCTGCGAAAGATAATCTTTGCAATCACCCCGGTGAGTTTGATCTTTCTCCTCGCGGGGTGCCCGATTCTCATAGAGCCGTCTGTTTTGGATGATGTCCTTCCCGGTGTCGCTCAGATGATCAGCGAAGAAGGAGGGGATCTGTACACGTTCTCCGTCAGTGATCTGCCGACCCCTTCAACATTGGAAGAGCGTTTCAGCTACACGTATGGCTATATGCTTTACAATACTCTGCTTCAACAGGATGAAATCGCCCACCTGAACGCCCCGTATTTCGCCAAAGGGGCGTTGGACGCTAACGCCGGTTCGGGGATGTTCAGCGCCGATGAGATGAACCGGATTCTTTTTGAAGTCCAGGTGATGCTTCTGCAGATCGCCCAGCAGGAACTGGAAGCCCTCAGCAAAGCCAACTATGAATACGCCCATGCGTTTCTGGAAGAGAATAAGAATCGAGAGGGGATCATCACCACCGAAAGCGGACTTCAGTATACGATCATCGAACCGAGCGACGGCCCTCACATGGACCGATCGCACAGAGCCCGGGTCAGGTTCACTCTCACCGATGGGCAAGGAGAGGTCGTCGATTCCGCCGAGAGCCGGCTTCTATCTCTCGCCAACCTCACTCCCGGGTTCATCGAGGGGCTCCTGTTGATGAATGTCGGAGGGCGATACCGTTTCTGGCTCGCCCCCGATCTGACCTATCCGGACGGCGGGGATTCCAACCCTGCCGGTCCCAACGCCCTGTTAATCGCCGACGTTACTCTGCTTGGGCTCGAGTGAGAACACGTACATCGCCCCTAGGGTTCCGGAGAAGCCGAGGTCCACGCCTCCACCGAAGTAGAGCTCCGGTCCGGCATGGACGAATACTTTGAGGGGAATCTTGCCGGCGTACCAAGACCAGGTGACGGGGATGCCGAATGCCCCGAAAGCGGTCACCGAACCGTTATAGGATCCGATATAGCCGGTGAGTTTTCCCCCGATGCTCAAATACAGATCCATTCCCAAATCGCTGTTGGCGAATGGCTGTTGGAAGTTGTATCCGCCGCCCGCCCGGAACATGAAATACGGTCCATTTGAATAGCCCAGCTCCAACGATGCATATGCGGGTCCGAAGTTATATTCACCGATCGCTCCGATGTGGAACGGGATTCCCGTGGAAACCCCGGCTCCGATTCCCCTCACCGGTTCACCCGCAAAAAGAGCAACGGATGCGATCAGCAACACGAGCAGCAGCACAATTCGTTTCATGACAAACTCCTTTGGGTCTTCCGACCGCTAATCCACTTCTTGAAGGCATCCATCTCCCTTAAGAATCTCGCCTCACGGATTAAGGGTATGGCAGGAAAATACGCTCGTAAAGGGTTTGAGTGCTGCTTTCCGCTGTTTTTTTACTGAAACAAGGAGGGGGTGGAGCTGGGCAAGAGAAGTGATCGTATAGGTAGGCTTGAGGGCGGTTTGTCGGTTGTCGGTGTTGAGCCAGATGCAATCCATCCGGAAATCAAGCGCTCCCTGGATGTCGCTGGAGAGGGAGTCGCCGATCATGACGCTCTCCTGTTTTTTCGCTCCGGTTGTTTGGAGCATATGTTCAAAGAACCCTGAATCGGGTTTCGGAACTCCGATTTCAGTGGAGATGAAGACATGGTCGAAGAAGCGGTCGAGGTTCGCGCATTCCAATCGCCCCCGCTGGACGCGGCTGATTCCATTGGATGCAAGGTGGAGGCGGTACCCCTCATCGCTAAGAAGCGTGAGAAGAGGGAGGGTTTGAGGGTAGAGAATCGCTTGGCGGCTGAGATGGTCTTCATATACGGTGCTTGCCGATGTCGGATCGAGGCGAAGGCCGCTTTGCTCCCGAAAGAGGACGAACCTCTTCAAGGTCAGCTCCTCGATTGTCAAAAGCCCCTGTTCGAACTCCTTCCAGCAGGTATGGTTGCACCGATCATATATCTCGTGCGAGGTGTCATTGATGGGAATCCGCAATTGCTCGGCCATCAGGGTGAACGCCCGTTTCTGTGCTTCTCTGAAATCCATCAATGTTCCATCGAGATCAAGAAAAAGATGGTGGTACATGCCTTGGCTCCTTTACTTGCGGATTGCTAAGAAGTACCATACACATCAGGAACACCTTGTACAAGGAGAACGCGATGAAGAAACGTTACTGGGCCTTCGGGGCTGTCGTCGGAGTGGTATTAGTGGCCTTGGGCATCTTCCTGATCTTCCAGGAGGAGTCGTTCAAGAGAATCTTCGTCTCGTTGCTCGGGGTGTATATGATCGGCTCGGGATTTTCCACTCTGCTGGGCCTTCGATCCTATCAGCTCGGTCCCCGGCTCAAGCCCGCCACCTTGGTCAAAGCGCTGCTGACCCTTCTGTTGGGAGTGATCTCCTTGATTCTGCCGATCGTCGTTGCGGATGTCAGCTTCCTGGTCCTTCTGTACATCATCGCGGCGGAGCTCCTCTTCAGCGCGATCATCTCGATCATCAACCTTGCCGCCATCCGAAACCTCAGTGTCGCTTTTTCACCCTTGATCGGTGATGCGCTCATCAGTCTGATTCTCTCAGCTCTCCTCTTCTTCTTTCCCAGGCAAATCGGAACGGTGCTGCTGAAAGGCGTGGGAATCCTGGTCATCGCCATCGGGCTCTCCTTCATCATCGCTTCGCTCATCGCTCGTCGGAAACGGGAGCATGAAGAGGGGAAAACAATCGAAGGAGAAGCCGAGATTCTTGAGCCTTAGTTAGAAGGAGAAGAGCGCTTCCGCTTTTTTTCTGGCCTCATCGCTTGTCTTCTTCGATTGGCGATTGCAGCCCATGACGAAGGAATCGCAGTAGTTCGCCTTTTTCTTGTCGCTGATGAACTCTTCGACGTGCTCGGCGCAGTCATGATAGGAGCCGGGGGAGTAGAAACGGCAATTGACGCAGCTGTGCAGGGGTTCGGAGCAGATAGAACAAAGCGTCGCGTATCCGATTGACAAAGCGGAGTCGATCTTCGTTGAACAGAAAGAACAGCTGCGCATCAGTCGAACTCCAATCGTTTGCCCAATGCGCCGATCTCCCCCTCATCATACCGTGATTTGGGAAAGGTCAGCCGTCTGCCGTCGTCATCGTAGCGGGGGATGATGTGAAGGTGCAGGTGGGGGATCTCCTGTCCGCTCGCCTCGCCGTTGTTGATCACCACATTGGTAGCGGCACAGCCCAGCACTTCCCGCAGCTTGGCATCGGCTTTCTTTGCGATCACAAGCAGGTGAGACAATACCTCATCGGGGGCATCGGCCAAGGTGGGATAGACTTCATTGGTGATGATGAGCAGGTGTCCCTTGTTCACCGGGTTGATGTCGAGGATCACAAAGCAAAGCTCGTCTTCATACACCTTCGCCGACGGAATGACTCCGGCTCGGATTTTTGTAAAAACAGTCTCCATGACACACCTCTGACCTAGTATAACACAGCTGCAGCGGGGATTGAACAAAAAAGAGAGATGGTGTAGTATCTGCTGGTGTTTTGAACCCCATCTCCTTATAGGGCTGAACTCTACGATATCGGCCTCTTTCGGCCACCGACACATACTGTTGAACCATCATTCGAAGAATATAGAGGTATTGGAAGCATGACTGACTTGCGACACTTGAGGAATATTGGGATCAGCGCCCATATCGACTCGGGAAAGACGACCCTTTCCGAGCGAATCCTCTACTACACGAATAAAATCCACGAAGTCCACGAAGTTCGCGGCAAGGACGGCGTCGGCGCCACGATGGACAGCATGGAACTCGAGCGCGAGCGCGGCATCACGATTGCAAGCGCCGCGACGAACGTCGTGTGGAAAGGAAATGAGATCAACGTGATCGACACGCCCGGCCACGTCGACTTCACGATAGAGGTCGAGCGCTCCTTGCGGGTTCTTGACGGTGCGATTCTCGTCCTGTGCTCCGTCGGAGGAGTGCAGAGTCAGTCGATCACCGTCGACCGGCAGATGAAGCGCTACAAGGTTCCCCGGATCGCTTTCGTGAACAAGTGCGACCGTACCGGCGCCAACCCGTACAAAGTGAAAAACCAGCTCATCGAAAAGCTGGGGTTGAACGCCCTCATGATGCAGATCCCCATCGGACTTGAAGACCGTCTGGAAGGGGTGGTGGACCTTGTCGCGATGAAGGCGCTCTATTTCGATGCCGGTCCGAATATGGACCAGCTTCGTGAAGCGGAGATCCCCGCCAAGCTGCTCGCTGAAGCTCGACAGAAGCGCGAGGAGCTGCTTGACGGAGTATCGCTTTTAAGCGACGCCCTGATGGAGGCGATGCTCGAAGATGCGGTAACCGAAGAGATTCTGATCAAAGCGATCCGGGAAGCGACGATCAGTCTTCAGATGGTTCCCGTGTTCATCGGTTCGGCATACAGGAACAAGGGAATACCCCCGCTTTTGGATGCGGTGGTCAAGTATCTGCCCAACCCTTCGGATGTCACTAACATCGCCTTGGATCTGGACAACGATGAAGAAGAAGTCGCGCTTGTAGCCGATGATGAGATGCCGACGGTGGCTCTCGCTTTCAAGCTCGAAGACGGCCAATACGGGCAGTTGACGTATATCCGCATCTACCAAGGAAAGATCCGCAAGGGCGATGAGCTGTACAACACCCGGACACGGCGTAAATTCCGGGTGGGACGATTGATTCGGATGCATGCCGATACGATGGAAGATCTGAGCGAAGCGGGATGCGGTGAAATCGCGGCGCTCTTCGGCATCGACTGCGCCAGCGGCGATACGTTCTGCGATCCGAAGCTCAACTATTCGATGAGCTCGATGTATGTGCCGAAGCCGGTCATCTCGCTGGCGGTCCACCCCGTCGACAAGAAGGCGTCCGACAACATGGCGAAAGCTCTGAACCGATTCACCAAGGAGGACCCGACGTTCCGCACCTTCGTCGATCCCGAATCCAACCAGACGATCATTCAGGGGATGGGTGAATTGCACCTTGAGGTGTATGTGGAGCGGATGAAGCGGGAGTACAAGGCACTCGTTGAGGTGGGGCGGCCGGAGGTCGCGTACCGCGAAGCGATTACTCAGCGCGCCGACTTCATCTACACCCACAAGAAGCAGACAGGAGGTTCCGGTCAATACGCAAAAGTCGCAGGATATATCGAACCGCTCGTCTCCACGGGTGATGACGGGGAAGAGGCGGATTACGAGTTCGTTGATGAAATCAAGGGCGGGACGATTCCCACCGAGTTCATTCCATCCTGCGATAAAGGCTTCCAGCTGGCGATGAAGAAGGGAACGCAAGTAGGTTTCCCGATCATCGGGGTGCGGGTCGTGATCAACGACGGAGCCTATCACGCGGTGGACTCCTCCGACCAGGCGTTCCAGACCGCGGCGCTGGGTGCGTTCCGCGAGGCGTTCGAGAATGCGAAGCCGGTGATCCTGGAGCCGCTTATGAAAGTGGAGGTCGTCGCCCCCAACGAGTTCCAGGGAAGCGTTTTCGCTTCGATCAACCAGAGACGGGGAGTGATCATCTCTTCCAACGAGGACAACCAGGCTACAACGGTCTTTGCGGAGGTTCCCCTCTCGGAGATGTTCGGGTACTCGACGATTCTCCGTTCACTGACCCAGGGAAAAGGCGAATTCACGATGGAGCTCAGCAAATATGGCCGGGTGCCGGCCTCAGTCGCCGAGAACCTGCGCAAGGAGTATGCGGAGAAGCGTCGCCAAGTGCAGAAATGATGGTTGACAGGAATCCCGGAAGGGATGTTTCCGGGGTTCTTCTTTTTGCAAAGAAGTATCAAAGCGAGATGTTTCGTAGTATACTGGAGCCAGAATCACTTTGGTTTAGGAGGACTTTGCATGGAAATACATGAGTTGAACGAATTGAGCCCCCTTCGCGTCTTCGATGAATCACTCGGCGGCGGACTGGGACGGGGGAATCTCGGGGTTCTCGTATCACGCCATGGGGTCGGAAAGACCGCTTGCCTGGTGCACTTGGCTACCGATCGCCTGCTTCATGGCGAGTATGTGATTCACGTCTCCTTCTCGGGAAACGTCGAACACGTGATCAACTGGTATAAGGAAGTGTTCCGCGAAGTGGCTGAAGGGCGAAGCCTCGATGACGCAGCAACGGTGTACAACAATATTCTTTCCAACCGAGTCGTCATGAACTTCAGTCAGGAAAACGTGACGATTGATAAAGTCCTTTCCAGCTTGGAAACGCTAATCAAGCACGGATCGTTCAAAGCGGATGCGATCCTCTTCGACGGATACAAGCTGACCGTCGCAACGGAAGAAGATGTCCGAAAAATCAAAGAGTTCGCCCAGAAGATGAACCTTGAAGTATGGTTCAGTGTTTCTCCGGTCCGTTCCGATGCCATGTATGATAAATATGGAGTCCCCGATTCGATGGGGAAATACGTGGATCTGATCGACGTGTTGATCGGGCTCGTCTACAATGAAGAATTGGACAAGGTCGTCATGACCGCGGTGAAGGCTCCCGGCGAGATCATGGAGAAGCCGATGGGGGTAAGCCTCGATCCGAAGACGATGCTGATTTCAAAGTAAGATCTGTTTCATTCATGAACAGCCGGCGAAAGCCGGCTGTCATCGTTAATAGAGGAATGGAGCCACGCGCTTCAGGGTTCGTTTTCCGACCACATCTTCCAAGAGAACGATGCTTTCTTTGCGGATGATGTAGAGGATGTTGTTCAACGTATCCAGGATGACCGCATACGGCCCCGATTTCTCCTTGGAAGCCGTAGGGAGCGCTCCTCCCGATTCAAGGTACTCCGCTTTCGCCCGGGCGGTCAGTTGGAAGGGGGTGAGATCCCAAAGACCCAGGTCGAGATTCGTCTCCAGCTTTTCTTCGATCCGATCGGGAAGACGGTGAAAGAAATCCAGACCGGTGATCTCTTCCACCTCGCGGACCGTCATGGCGAACTCGCTCACATCCCGTTTCGAATCCTTGTTGGGAAGCACGAATCCGATCGCTTTCAGCGTCGGTTCTTCATAGTCGAGGATGACTTTGTAGTAGTGGTTGGGGACCGATACTTCATTCTTGCCGATCGTTTCATACGGTCCGTCGGTGAGCACCGGGCCGGTGACCACGTAGATCAGGCGATCGGTGTTGGCGATGTTTCGGACCACCGCTTCGAGCGTAGCCCAGATGCCGCGGTTGAATCCCGGTTCCTGGGGGCTCATGTTGGACATGTAGAATGATCCGCTCATCGCTTCGTCGCTGCGGACCAGATCCGCGGCGGGAATCAAATGCCCCCGGTCATATCCGCTTCCCCGATAATCATCCAGCGTCGCCGATCCGGTAGGGATCGAGGGGTCGGCTCTGAAGTTGTCCTGCCGATTCGCCTCGCCATACAAATCCGCCTGAGTCAGCCGGTAGGCGACCCAGGAAGCCTGTTCGTGCTCTTCTTCATAGCGGAGGGTATATCCGGGGTGGGAGACGACGATCGCGCCCTTTTCATAGTAGGGGAGCTCCAGATCTGGAATGGGAACGGCGACTCCCGTCGGGGGCGGTTCTTCAGCGGGAGCGAAGACGAGAACAAGCACCCACAGAATGAGCACGCCGATGAGGAGAAAGAGAAGCCGTTTCAAGCGTCGTTTCTTGCGAACGCGTTTCTTTTTTGCTTTTGCCATGGATTTACCGTAGCCAATGAGCAGACGGTTGTCCAGAGTCCTTCCGTCATTGTCGGATGGATTTACTCATCGACGGAATGAGGATCTGCGGAATGATGGGGGAGGTTGTCGGATATACTGCGAGCTTGTGCAAGATCTTGGATGTATCGCGTCAATCGTACAAGAAGCATCCTGTCAAATGCTTTCTAAGCTGCAGGCAATCGAGAACAAGGAAGTGCCCAAACCGAATATTGAGCTGCAGATGAAATGACAGTTATCTGTAGAAAATCTTGTTTCAGGGAATCATGGACACGACAAGAAGATATTGTAGTCATGATAGGCAAATTCCTTAAACCATGCCATAATTGTACACACTGTCTATGCTGGATGCCATCGAGAACAAACACAGACTCCTGACGAACTATCTTAAGCTTGCCATCCCTATCTTGGCGGTCATGCTCGTTTTGGGGATTGTGATCATCATCATCTCATCAAGTTTCCTGTTTACCGAGATACAAAGCAACAATATGAACGTTGCCCGACACATTCTCGACCATGCAAGCGCCATTTTCAACGAGATACATGTGCTAAGCCTGAATTTCGGTAATCATTCACTGATTAAGTCGGGACAATTGGAACTTCTGCAGGAAGAAGGTTACTCCTCCGAACGGAAGGCTGTGGAGCAGGAATTCCTCTATTACCTCCAGAACCATACCAACTCCCGCCCCTATATCCATTCAGGCTATG
>JAAYQW010000083.1 GCA_012519115.1 Spirochaetales bacterium | reverse complement strand
GCGGCTTCGATCATCAAGGAATCGAGCCTGCTTCCCTCCGTCTGCGGACGGGTCTGTCCCCAGGAAGTCCAGTGCCAGTTGTACTGCACCGTAGGCAAAGCGAAAAAGGATGTGGAACAATCCGTTTCGATCGGTCGGATCGAGCGCTTTGTCGCCGATTACACTCGAGAACACGGCCTTGACGAGGTGCCTCAAGTCGGAGCCGACACAGGTAAATCCGTTGCGGTCATCGGCAGCGGTCCGGCAAGCCTGTCCGCCGCCGCGGATTTGCGCCGGGAAGGCCATCGCGTAGTCATGTTTGAAGCTCTTCATAAAGTTGGAGGAGTCCTGGTATACGGGATTCCCGAATTCCGCCTGCCGAAAGAGATCGTCAACTATGAGGTTGATATCCTTCTTAAGATGGGTGTCGAGATCAGAAAAAACTACCTTATCGGAAAGACCCGCACGATCGATGAGCTCTTTAAAAAGGATGGCTTTGACGCGATCTTCATCGGCAGCGGCGCCGGCCTTCCCAAATTCTTGAATATCGAGGGGGAGAACTCGGTCGGGGTGTTCAGCGCCAACGAGTACCTGACCCGAAGCAACCTCATGAGAGCATACGACACGAACAATGCATTGACGCCGATATATCATTCCAAACGTGTTGCGGTCTTTGGCGGGGGAAACGTCGCGATGGATGCCGCCCGAACCGCCAAGCGACTCGGAGCGGAGGTGGTGAGCGTCATCTACCGCCGGACGGAAGCGGAGATGCCCGCCCGACGCGAAGAAATCGCCCACGCCAAAGAGGAGGGAATTGAATTTGTCTTCCTCCATGCGCCGATGCGGATCGTTCCAGATGAGAAAGGCCGGGTTGAAGCGGTCGAGGTGATCAGATGCGAGCTCGGACCCGAAGGGGAGGATGGACGCCGTCGCTCGATCATGGTCGAGGGGACGGAGCACCTCCGGCCATATGATACCGTGATCGTCGCGATCGGGAATGATCCCAACCCCCTCATCAAAGCGACGACGAAAGGAATTGAAACCACTCGCAAAGGAACGATCATCGTCGATCCTTCGACGGGTGCGACCAGTTTGAAAGGGGTATATGCGGGAGGAGACATCGTTCTCGGGGCGGCTACGGTCATTCTGGCGATGGGTCAGGGAAGAACAGCCGCGAAAGCGATGAATGAATACCTGGCTGCCCTGTAATCAATACCAGGTCCCGTTGCAGAGCAATGAATCAACCTGCCGGTCATAGACGCTGACCGGCAGTTCTTCGATCAGCTGCCAGGTTCGACACACTCCGATACTCGTCGGATCGGGAAAGCGCTCCAGATACCGATCATAAAACCCCTTTCCTCGGCCAAGGCGCACCCGCTTGGGGGTATAGGCCAAAGCGGGGACGATGATCAGCGAATCCGGAGTAGGCTGTATTTCAACGTCTGCTCCCGGTTCGAGGATTCCGAAGCGCCCCGGCATCAGTTCGTCAAGATTGTTCACTTCGATGAAGGTGAGGGTGTCATCACCGTTGGAGCGAGGGAGCGCCAAGCGCTTCGTCTTAAGAGCCGCTTGGAGAACCGGGGTGATATCCACTTCAGAGAAGAGCGGCATGAAGGCGAAGATCCGATCGCTCTTATGGAAGATCGAAGCATTCAACAGGGCCGTTACCGTCGCCATGTCCTCCGCGCCGTGGTCGACGTTCCGCATCGTTTGATTCAGTTTCCTCATCGTTCGGCGGATTTCTTCTTTGTTTTTATTCATATCCGAAGATCCTCAAACCGATGAAGAGCAATGTGGCAAGAATCATCGGCACATCATGCATCGATACAGGCGGAGCATGCCGTTTGCGCTTCGCATCGAAGAGGCGGCCTTCGAGGGCGAGGGCTTGTTCTTCCAATCGAAGGAGAAGGAGTTCGAACAGCGTGGAAAGATACTCGAACGTACTTCTGATCGACCATCTTCTGAGGCGCGCCCGCTGGGCGATGCGAATCTCTTCACTGACTTGAAAGATCATCGGAACGATCGCCAAGGTCAGTTCGATTCCGCTGGCCAGAACACTTTTATTGATCAGAGGAATGGAATTCGCGATCTCGTCACTGCTGGTGGAATCGGTGATTAAAAGCGCATAGAGAATCATCAAGGCGTAGCGTACAAGAACGATGAGAGCGGAGCGCATCGATTGCGAATGGGCGTACTCACCGAAAGCGATGAGGACGAACAACAGGATGAAGAACCGAAGCTGGCGGGCGTAGGAACGGAGGGGAAGGCGTTGAAGAATCGTCAAAGCGATGAGAAACAGAGCGATGCTCGAGAGAAGAAAACCGGATGCCCTGAAGAGCAGGATGCACCCGCATAACAGAGCGATCACCTTGATAAGCGGGTGAGTCTTGTTGAGGAGCCGATCTTGATGGCGGAAGGAGAAGATTACTGCGTGAGCCATGTGAGCTTCTCCAACGGCGTATCATGTGGTACGTAGATTCCATGTCCTGAAAGTCGGGGAAGCACTTTCTTTGGACTTCCTTCTTCAACAAGGAGGCTATCACTTAAGACAAGCACATGATCGGCATGGGCCAGACATTTTTCAATTTCATGGCTGACGAGGATGATCGTATGTCCGTTTTTTTGCAGGCGAAGCAGCAGCTTGAGGGTTGCCACGATCGATTGATAATCGAGGTTCGCAAAGGGTTCATCGAGGAGGATGAGCTTCGGCTGCATCACGAGGACTCCGGCGATCGCCAGCTTTCGTTTCTCTCCGCCACTCAAGGTGTGGGGGTTCCGGTGCCGCTGCTCCTCCATGGAAAGAAGATGGAGCACTTCATCGATTCGCCTGTTTTGCTCCTCCACCGGAAGAGCAAGATTTTCCACCCCGAAGCGGATGTCCTTTTCCACGCTTTGACCGACGAATTGACTGTCAGCATCCTGAAAGACGAGGCCGATTTCCCGAAGACGGTGTTTTTCTTTTTTTGTTACATCCTTGCCCTCAAGAAAGATAGTTCCTTCTTCAAGGGGATATAGGCCTTTGAGGATCCGAAGGAGGGTGCTTTTGCCCGCCCCGTTGGGGCCGCAGAGCAGCGTGAAGCTTCCTTCCCGTACGGAGAAGGAAAGATGATCGAGAATGGTCTTGTCTTCGCCGAGGGCATAGGTGAGCCCTTCGACTCGGAGAAGTTCATCGTTCATGGGTTTAAGCGTGTCCGTTATGGGTCTGATTTGTCAACTCCGTACCCGGGCCAGTCCGCCGAGGCTCGTTTCACGATAGAGCGAGGGGAGCGCCTGGCCGGTTTCAAGCATCACTTGGACCACGGTGTCGAAGCTGACCTTGTGGCGCCCGTCGCCAAGCAGAGCGTAGGTCGCGTGGTCGAGGGAGCGCATCGCCCCGAGGGCGTTGCGTTCGATGCAGGGGATCTGGACCAACCCCAGCATCGGGTCGCAGGTCAAACCGAGGTGGTGCTCCAGGCCCATCTCCGCAGCGTATTCGACTTGGAAGATCGATCCTCCGTTCAGCTGGGCCGCAGCGGCTCCGGCCATCGCGCACGCCACTCCGATCTCGCCTTGGCAGCCGACCTCCGCACCGCTGATTGAGCCGTTGGTCTTAACGAGATTCCCGACCAGCCCGGCGGTAAGCAGAGCTCGAAGAATCCGGATCTTTCCAGCATTTTTCTGCTTGGCATAGTAGTAGAGCACCCCGGGAAGAACCCCGGCGCTGCCGCAGGTGGGGGCGGTGACGACCAGATTGCCCGAGGCGTTTTCTTCACTGACCGCAAGGGCGTAGGAGAGGGCGAGGGCGGAGTCATCCAAGGGGTAGGCTCCTTTGCTCGCCTTGAGGAAGTAGCTGTGGGCTTTTCGGGGAAGCTTCAGGCCTCCTGGAAGGACCCCTTCTTCCTCGATCCCCCGCTCGACGCTGTCGCTCATCACGCTCCAGACCTCTTTCATATAAGTGAGAATCTCTTTGCCTTCGATCTGGAGAACGAACTCCCATAATTGAAGTCCTTCTTTATCACAATACTCGAGGATTGCGCTCATCTTCGTCAGTTCGGGGGGATATACATTCAGGGAAGCGGGACTCTCCTCGCCTTCGATGACGATTTTGCCGCCGCCGACGGAGTAGTACGTCTGAGAGGCGATGCACTGTTCGTTTTCATTGAACGCTTTGATGATGAGGGTGTTCGGGTGTTTCTGTTCCACGTCCCGATACCACAGGATCTCTAACGGTTTTTCCCCTTTTGCATAGACTTCCCGAAGCGTGGTGTCGGTAAGGTGCCCTTTTCCCGTAGCGGCCAACGAGCCGTAGAGCTCCGCCACGAACGAGGTCGCGTGGGGGTGTTGACGTAAGAAATGCTCGCCGGCGCTCCGTGGACCCATCGTGTGACTGGAAGATGGTCCGTGCCCGATTCGATAGAGTTCCCGAAGACTTTCCATACCCCGATCATAGCGTTTCCACTTCCAAAAAGAAAGTGCATTTTCTCATCGGGTGTTGACAAGAATTCAAGATGTAGGGTATACAAAAGAACGTTGGCTACCTTAGCTCAGTTGGTAGAGCAATGGACTGAAAATCCATGTGTCCTCAGTTCAACTCTGAGAGGTAGCACCTACAACCGACCCCTTGTTTCTCCGGGAACGAGGGGTCATTTCATATCCACTTCTCTTTTGCTTTTTCCCTGTTCCTTGGCACCATGAAGCCATGGCGGCATTGCGAAAGAAGTACGAGGCTCTTGGCGAGGATGTTGGTCTTGAGAAACGCGATCTCACGAAAGCCGCGCTGATCCGAAGGGCGTACATGCCGACATTGATCCTCGAGGTGGACGATTTCTTCTCCTTCGCGAAAGAAGACATGCTCGCCGAATACAAACGAGTGGCGGCTCTTGATGCCGACAGTATTGAAATACAGAGCGTCGTTGCGATCAAAGACCCGCTTGAAGTGAAGAAAACCCATATGACGATGCTCCTCTACGCGTTTGAACAGCTGTCTTTGCTTCGAAAAGACGATTCGGATGCTTGGCTCTTGGTGAATGAGCTCTACGAGGATGATTGAGCGTTTTTCCCGCATTGCCCTCTTCACCCCGGGGTGATACATTATCGGTATGGATTGGGAAGTACGCCACGCTCTGCACTATGAAACGCTCCTCACCGCCGCCGGAGGCTCGGAGGCCAAAGCGGGTGAGGCATTCGATCAGGCGAAAGAGCTTCTCGACACCAACGAACCCTTCGATCGGAACTATGGTGAATACGCCCGATTGCTGGATCTTGACATCGCCGCGGTTCGGCAGGCGTATGAAGAGAATGTCCGGGCGTTCGGCACGTTGGAAGGGAAGGTCTGGATCATCAGCCGCGAAAGCGCCATGTGGCCCAAGCAGGTGAGCATGTTCGCCTACATTCCCCGGTTTCTCTACGTCCAAGGAGACGTGAACCTTCTCAAGCAACCGATCGTCAGCGTCATCGGCACCCGGTCTCCTTCGTTGGAGGGGCGAAAGCTGGCGTATCAAAGCGCGCTCGCCCTCGCAAAGGCGAACTTCGTCGTCGCCAGCGGCTTGGCCCTGGGAATCGATGCGATCGCCCACAAGAGCGTGCTCTCCGAAGGAGAGAAGACGATCGCCGTGATCGGAACGCCGCTCAATCAAGCGTATCCGGCGGAGCACAAGGAGCTTCAAGCGATCATCGGCGAGCAAGGAGCGGTCGTCAGCCGCTTCGGTCCGGCGACCCGAACCCAGAAGTTCCACTTTCTGCTGCGCAATCGGCTGATGAGCGCCTTGAGCCTGGCGAGTGTCGTGGTGGAGGATCGGGACGGGGGAGGAGCGGTTCGCCAAGCCTCCTTCGCCTTGGAGCAGAAGCGGCTTCTCTTCTTCTATCAGCAAAGCCTCGACAACCATGCGGTTCTCTGGCCCCGGCAATTTCTGGGCAAAGAACGGGTCTATGTCATCAAAAAGCCGGGCCAGCTTCCCGGAGCGATCACCAAGGCGGTAAAAGGGATTCAAAGCGCGACGAAAGAGCTGCAGAAGATTCAACAGCTCGAACTCTTTGATTGAACCATCCTTGACAGTGAAGCGACAGCTTTACTACTATCTCAGTATTATGAAAAAACAGCTTACCGCCAATGAATTACGACAAAAATTCATCGACTTTTTTGTTTCCAAGGACCACAATCAAATCAGTGGCGCCTCGCTTATTCCCGAGAATGACCCAACCGTTCTCTTTACTACCGCAGGAATGCATCCGCTCGTTCCCTATATCCTCGGCAGCGAGCATCCAAGCGGCAGACGCTTGGTGAACTATCAGAAATGCATTCGCACCGGAGACATCGAAGCGGTCGGCGATCCCCATCACCTGACGTTCTTCGAGATGCTCGGCAACTGGTCTTTGGGGGATTACTTCAAGGAAGAAGCGATCGCATACAGCCATGAGTTTCTGACCACCGTCCTGGGATTGGAAACGGATGAGCTGTCGGTAACGGTCTTCGCCGGCGACGATGAAGTGCCGCGGGATGAGGAGGCCGCCGCAGCCTGGCGAAAGCTCGGAGTTCCCGACGAGCGGATCTACTTCCTTCCCCGGGAAGACAACTGGTGGGGCCCCGCCGGTGAAACCGGACCGTGCGGACCGGACAGCGAGATGTTCATCGACACCGGACGCGAGGCGTGCGGAAAAGACTGCCGACCGGGCTGTTCCTGCGGCAAGTATTTCGAGATTTGGAACGACGTGTTCATGCAATATGTGAAGAACGCCGACGGCACGTACAGTGAAATGGAGCGCAAGTGCATCGATACCGGGATGGGAATCGAGCGCACGATCGCGATTCTTCAAGGGAAACGATCGGTGTATGAGACCGAGGTGTTCACTCCGATCATCAAACAGATCGAGACCTTGGCGCAAAAAACATATGGAGACGATGAAGAGGATGACATGTCGATTCGGATTCTCACCGACCATGCTCGAACCGGCGTCTTCATCCTCGGCGACCAGCGGGGCGTTTCCCCCTCCAACGTCGGCCAGGGGTATATCCTTCGCCGCCTGATCCGCCGGGCGGTCCGCCATGCCCACAAGCTCGGTATCGAAGGTTCCTTCCTTCCCGAGCTGGCCGACGTCATCATCGAGCTCTACAAAAAGCCCTATCCGGAGCTTCTTGAAAACCGGGAGTTCGTGATGAAAGAGCTTGCCGCCGAAGAGGCGAAGTTCAGCGCGACGCTGGCGAAAGGGGAGCGGGAGTTTGAAAAGATGCTTCCGAACCTCTTGAAGAGCCCTAATCGAATCATCAGCGGCCGAACCGCGTTCAAACTCTACGATACCTACGGCTATCCGATCGAGCTGACCAAGGAGCTCGCCGCCGAACATGGATTCGAAGTCGATGAAAAAGGGTTCCATGAGGCGTTCGCGAAGCACCAGGAGCTCAGTCGCGCCGGAGGCGACCAGACGTTCAAAGGCGGGTTGGCGGATCACAGCGATCGAACCACCGCCCTTCATACCGCGACCCACCTCCTGCATCAGGCGCTCAGGACGGTTCTCGGCGATCACGTCGGTCAGAAAGGATCGAATATCACCGTCGAACGGCTCCGGTTCGATTTCACCAATCCCGAGCCGATGACCAAGGAACAGATCCGGGAGGTCGAAGATATCGTCAACGAGGTCATCAAACGCGATCTTCCGGTGAGCTTCACCACGATGAGCTTGAAGGAAGCCCGGGAATCGGGAGCGATCGCCCTCTTTGAAGGCCGCTATGACGAACAGGTGAAAGTGTACTCCGTCGGGGATTTCTCCAAGGAGGTCTGTGGAGGCCCGCACGTGGAGCGGACCGGAGGGATGGGACGCTTCAAGATCCAGAAGGAACAATCCTCTTCGGCGGGAGTCCGCCGAATTCGGGCTACCCTCGAATGATCAGGCTCATGCAATTGATTCATTGGCTATCGGAAAGCATCCGATAGCCAATCTTTTTTCTTCTTTCTCTACATTCTTTCAGAGTGGGAGTCGTTGCAGGTTTTTGGAAGTGGCCAATTGACCGCACGCTCCGCCGATCTCCCGGCCGCGGGAGATCCGAAGGGTATGCTTGACCCGATAGCGATTCAGAAGGGCGGAGAAGGCTTTCTGCTCCTCTTCGCTCGGAGTGGTGAACTCAAGTTCATCGATCGGATTCCAGGCGATGAGATTCACGATCACATCCAGGCCACGGGTGAAAAGCTCAAGCTGTCTGGCGCTTTCTTCCGAAGTATTCACGCCTCCGAGCATGCAGTATTCAAGGGTGAACCGTTTGGGTACCGCCTCCTGATAGGCAAGGAGCGCTTCCTTGAGCCGGGCCAGCGGCCATCGCTTGTTGACCGGCATCAGGCGAGTGCGCAGGGAGTCGTCCGCGCTGACCAGCTGTAGGGTTCCACATTAAGTAAATAGAGTTCTTGGGATATTCTCACATTGGTTAAGACTAAGTATCACATTATATAGTAGTATGTTGGCATCAAAGGAAAGGAGAGGGGAGCAGCCTCCTACCACAG